>JBBRXW010000361.1:0-2328 GCA_038238295.1 Flavobacteriales bacterium
CGATTGTTGATGAATTGAAAAATCTGATCAACCCGCAGGAAAACATCAAAGATACGCTGAAGCATTTTAATGAATTGCGCGAGCGCTGGAAAAATACTGGACCGATTCCGAAGGACAAATACAACCATGTTTGGAACAACTATCACTTTCATATTGAGAATTTTTATGATTATCTGCACTTAGACCGGGAAGCCAGAGACATTGATTTCAAGCACAATTTAGAGCAAAAACAAAAGATTATTGCCCGCGTCGAAGAATTGGTTCATGAAAATGATATCAACAAAGCATTCCGAGAATTGCAGGATTTGCACCGCATTTGGAAAGAAGATATCGGGCCGGTTTCGAGAGAACATCGTGAAGAAGTCTGGAATAAATTTAGTGACTTGACCAAACAAATGCACGATAAAAGAGAAGGTCTTTTTGAACAATTGAGAGCTTCCGAAACGGAAAATCTTGAAAGAAAAAAAGAAATCATCGCTCGCATTGAAGTTTTGGCGCAGGAAAAAGTCAATTCACATGCCGCATGGTCGACGCAGGTAGAAAAAGTGGAAGCAGCACGCAACGAGTTTTTTGGTGCCGGTAAAGTACCAAGTGAACTCAATGAAGAAACTTGGACCAATTTTAAAAATGCCGTTCGTAGTTTCAATGTGTTGAAAAATTCCTTTTATAAAGATATTAAGAAAGACCAAAACAGCAACCTTTCACTGAAGCAGGCGTTAGTTGCCAAAGCAAAAGAATTGCAGGAAAGCACTGATTTTTCAGTCACGACGCCTTTGATGAAAAAGATTCAGGAAGAATGGAAAACCATCGGCCATGTTCCGAGAAAATATTCCGATAAATTATGGGCGGAATTTCGCGGCGCTTGCAATGCTTATTTTGAGAAATTGAAAGAGCAAAAGAGTGAAGAGAATTCTGAAGAAGTCGAATCTTTCGAAAAGAAAAAAAACTATCTCGAAACCTTGAAAGGTTTTGAAATGACCGGCGATCATAAAACCGACCTCGATGCCATCAAAGCACATATCGAAAATTGGAAAAGTTATGGCAAAGTTCCTTTCGGAAGACGTCATATTGAAGGAAAATTCAATAAGGTGCTTGATGCGCTTTTTGAAAAACTGAGTCTCAGTAAAAAGGAAACCGATATGATGCGTTTCTCCAATAGAGTGGGAAATTTATCAGAAAATAACGATACACGGAAAATTGAAAACGAAAAGATTTTCTTGATCCGTAAGATTGACGAAGTGCAGAATGAAATTTTTCAGTTGGAGAATAACATCCAATTTTTTACCAATACGAAGAATGCCAAGAAAGAAAATTCGATCGTTACTGAAGTGCGAAAGAACATCGCATTACACAAGCAAAGTCTTGAAACATGGAAAGAAAAATTGAAGCAATTGCGCAATTTGAAACAAGAATAATGACCTCTCATTAAAACTAAAAGCCTCCTTTCAAAACGATAGGAGGCTTTTTATTTTATTTTGGCTGTAATCTATGCAGCTCCGTTCATCTTTTCAGTGTAGTATTCTGCTAACTGGAAAAAAGTAGTTCTCGCTTCGCTGCTTGGATCTTCGATGCACAAATGAATGACATTTAAAAAATCTCTTTTGTGGTCGTCTTTGCTGTCCTGAATCAATTCGATGATTTTATCTGCAAAAATATATCTTTGGTTGATTCTTTCTGAAACTAAAAGATTGAGTGCTAAAGTAGTAATGCTTGTTGTCATAGTGGGGCTATTTTTTGGTTAATTAATTATTTCACAGCTAAAGTATATTGAAAAAATTAGAGTCCAATATATTTTCGATAAGACGTTAAAATAATCGGTATACCTACCTAAACCCCGAATGAAAGTCGTAAGATCTGATGATGCGGTAGGAGTAGATTTTATTTTTACAAAGTAGCAAATAGGGTTTGAGCTACTGTAATTCGTCAAATAATTCCCTGAAATACACTATGAAGTTTTTCAATTTTTTGAATTTGTCTTAATAATCAAGATATTCATACAATAAATCGTTCGTCCACAATTCGCCCGATAGTCTATAATTTCTTCGCTTCATTCCAAAAAACATCCATTTCAGCCAGCGACATATCCATTAATGGTTTGCCTAATTCGCCAGCTTTACTTTCTAAATATTGAAATCGTTTGATGAATTTTTTATTCGTACGTTCTAGCGCATCTTCGGGATTGACATTTAAAAATCGGGCATAATTGATCATCGAAAACAAGACATCGCCAAATTCACCTTCAATTTTTTCCTGATTCCCTGACAGCACTTCCGCCTGAAGCTCCTGTAATTCCTCTTGCACTTTATCCCAAACCTGATGGGGTTCTTC
>JBBRXW010000362.1:0-2296 GCA_038238295.1 Flavobacteriales bacterium
CGCATTAATCTGAAGTACAGCTGCCGCAAAAGTAGCTGGAACTGCGAACGAACTATCCGCCTTTAGAGAGGAAGCCCAACCGGCGTGGAAACCGTCTCCGCGCATGCGTGGTACCGGCATATACCGACTTTCTCCAATAAGGAAAACATTCGTAGTTCCGTCGCTAATATCTCCGAATCGCGTTTTTGAATTCGCATAAATAACGCCGTTCTGGAAAAAGACGCGCTGCCCAACCTGAGTTGAACAAGGAGGTGAACCTACACCCGTTGGTGGACCGCCACCTTGCACACCCAAGTAATTGCTATTGTTTATGTTAGGCTGCGAATCTGGATCGGATGGGCATTGATATTTCTTCATATTCAATGCGAACAATGTGGAATTGGGTGCTTGCCCCGGAATGTTCGAGGACCCCGTAAATGTCTTTGTCATGTCAAATTGCTGGTAGAGATTCGTTTCTTCGACAAACGGCAGAATCAGAACTGACCAAGGCGCCTGAGTTCGGTCCAAACCAGTTGTGCAAAAAAGATTCGACCTGTACGATTGAAATCAGGCTGCAATGTCGAAAGTCAGGGAAAATTGACACTCGGTGAGCCATTCCTTCGTGCGGTTATTCAATACAACGCACGCCAGTGCGCTCAGTGCTTGCGAGCCATTTGTGGACCAACTCATCCCGTTCTTCTTCTGACGCTGGGATGCGATCAAATTGCACGTTCGTTCCGCCGGATTGCTTGAATTGCATAGCTCCAGCCGGCGACGCATGGCGTAGTTCGGTATCCACCGTCGGTTGCGTTCGAAATAGCCAACCAATGCCTCTATCTGTTTTGGATCCTTGATGTCGTCGGGATTGATTGACCTTAAATGTGCTATCGCGTCATCCACCAAACCGTACCACAGCAACCGAAGTAAGGCTCGAGCGTTTTCGTTTCGGTATACCTTTCCCTTCATCGCCAGACTCAAAAGCTCCTTGACCTTTTTCACTATATGAAACCAATCCAATATCAATGACACCGACGGATGCCAGCTAAAGAACGTGAGAATCCCATCTTGAAGAGTTCGTTGTCCATCGACGTAGAATAGCAGTCGATGTTTGACGAGACTGTTTCGCAACAAAAATGCAAGGATGAATCGAAGGATCGTCAACAGACTTGGACCCACAAGCGTGAACCCTTTTCCTTTATGTTCGATACGAGCGACCGTTGTATGAACGCGTTTCAATTCGTCGTCCGAATCCTCCTCCTCGTTGGGCGAAGAAGTCGGTTTGCGATGCGGTTTCTGCTTCTTGATGCAAACGTCGTCAACGAAGATGTTTGTTGTTTGGTCAGGAGATTCGTATTCCTGTTTGGACGCTCGTTCGATTTGTTCCTGGGTAAATCCTCGGTCAATCATTTCGCGAGTATTCTCGGTCAATGCTTCCTGTATTTTGTCTTTGTCGAAGGTTGGAAGCTTCTCTGGGAGAGTATCGGAAGCTGGTGATGGGATGGGTTCCAAAGGGTTTCCTTGGATGGTGTAATGATGCTCTACGAAAATGCGTTTCGTTTCGTCCTCTATTGCGACCATGACCGCCGCGCCCTGCGATTCTGCCGCATCACGAAGAGTATTGAGCGGCGTTCCACCTTTGATTTGTTTTCGCTGGGAATTAAAAGCGAGGTTCGTCTTGCGATAACTGCGGTCGAGAACACCACGTAGAATGGCGTGCTCTTTGAAGCCTGCCGTCTGATACCAATGCTTTCCAGTTCGAATGGGTAGCACATCTAGCCCCCGAAATACGATGCTTCCTTTGGAATCACAAACATCCAATGTCGGAAACTCAAAGCGTCCGACTTCTCCATCAACTTGATACGGAGTGGGATGATTTACAACTTGCGAGTCCGGAAAAGCTAGCATTTTGATTTGGCATTTTTTTTACCTCATTGGCTAGGTGAGTTGCTAAGGCATTACGAAATGCGGGATAGCCGGTTTGCAACAAGCCGTTTTCAATCGCATCAATATCCAAGGACTTTGCCCCATCGAGCACGACACGATAATGGCCAGAAGCGATCGCTTCAGCGTCATCGACGGACAAGGGGGCATCCGTTTCATTCATTTCGATGCGAATAGATACTTCCAAGTTTCGATTCATTGTAGCAGTCCTTCTAAAAAACTCGTGGCAAACCTCCAAAACCACTACAATATCACAACACTATCATGCTAGCATTTAGGTTTATTTCAAATTCAATCGTACAGGTCGAAATTATTTGCATTTAAGGCAGCGAGAGCGGCGGGAGTATAACTTACGATCCCTCCAGCCGGAAAACTC
>JBBRXW010000363.1:0-2287 GCA_038238295.1 Flavobacteriales bacterium
TGAATGGATTGGTGAGGCCGTATAAGATTTTTAACAAAGACGGCATCAAAGTCGGCGTTTTTGGATTGGGCGTTGAACTGGAAGGTTTGGTTGATAAGAAAAACTATAAGGAAACCGTATATCACGACCCAATAGCGGTTTCGCAAGATATGGCCCGCATCTTAAAGCACGAGCAAAAATGTGATTTGGTGATTTGTCTGTCGCATATCGGATATCAATATAAAAATGAGCCGGACAAAGTTTGTGATTTGAAATTGGCGGCGCTGACGAAAGACATCGACCTGATTATCGGCGGGCATACTCATACTTTTTTAGACAAACCGACGGTCTTGAAAAATTCGGACGGGAAAGATGTTCTAGTGAATCAGGTGGGTTGTTATGGTGTGAATTTGGGGCGAATTGATTTTCATTTCGATTCGGATGCGGCGGTTGTCGCTCAGGGCAAATCGATTGTAGTGTAATATTCGGATTCGTACATGAACTTATAGAATGCGTAATGCGCCATCGTAAAAATTAATGCCGATAACGGTTTGAACACGGCATTGGGCAGGTAAAAATTTTCGAACATAAACAAAATTACCGAAAAAGCGGAAAGCAATGTACTGATGATAAGCCATGAATTCGGTTTACTGTCGTTCATGACATAATTTGATAATCCCATTCCACTAAAGATTGAAATAATCAAATCGTTAATTAATGTCGGATAAAAGTTTGGGTTGTCCGGACTGATCATGATATAAATCAGGTACGAAAAAACAAACAGAAAAGGTATCGTAGCTAAAACCAGTGGCAGCAATACAATTTTTTCAGTCTCTTTGATTACCGTGATGATGGAGAAAATCCGGTAGAACAGAAAGGCCAGCAAGGCCAAAAACACAAACTGCTGCGCGTTGAAAAGCAACAAGACATTCGATGCGAATGCGAAAATCAATGAAGTCATATACCAAATCGATTTCCTTTCTGTAGTGGAGAGGTATAGCAACATTAGACTTGGGACCAACAATGGTTTGAAGATAAGGAGCAAGTTTCTGACCTTATAAAATTCCGCAACAATCAAAAGCGTCGCTATTCCAAAATAGATAACGGTGATGGTGTTGGATTTTAAATTGCGGTCCATTTCCTTTTATTGTTTAATTTCAGTATTATCGATTTCTGCTGTAGTTACAAACTTATAAAAAGTAAAAAAGGCAAAAATATTTAAAATGACTTCCATCGGTCGATAAATATAAATATTGATATCCGCTAAAAAGTAACTTTCGATAAAAACTATAAAGCGCAAGCCAATAAATAATAGTGTGGATATGAGCAGCCATGAATTATGTCGGTTGTCATTTTGAAGATAGCTAGTAGTAGCTAACCCACCAAGTATTGAGATTAAGATGCTTTGTAGAATCAATATGTTGAACTCGTAGTTAGGGACTTCATTAGTCACTGACATCAGGTAGAAAAATATTAGTAGGAACGGAAACGTGGCCATCAGGATATAAAGGTAATTCTTTTTGCGAATTAATTTGAAGGCCAATACTAATGTAAGGGTTTTAAATAACATAGAAGCAAAAACGGAAATATATAATGTATTCGGGCTTTTAAAATAAAACGACGCATTGCTTACCATTAAAGGCAACATAATCGCAAAGTACAACAGATCTCGTTTTTCGGATTTAATAAAGTAAAGTAATGAAAGTAACACCGGTATTGCTATTCTAGAAATTAATGTCAATGGCGCAAAATCGTAGAATTCGGAACCTATTTCGAAAAAGGTCATCGAAAAATATACGATAGTTATCGCTTTGAGTGCAATGGCTTTGGAGTTGGAATCCATTGTTTAGAATATATTTACTTCCGAATCTTTTAGTTTATTGATAATCATGTAGCGTTTCTTTTTCTTTTCTTGAATGATAATAAAGCGATACAATAAATAGTGTGCAATGACATATAAAAACATTGCCAAAGGCGCAACAATATTGAAATAGGCATAAAATAGTTTAATCACTAAAATAAATTGCATCGTAGTAAATAACATGGTGCTTATCAGCAAATAGGTATTGGACGTATTGGGCTTGATGATATAATTTCCAAGACAAAGACCACCGAAAAATATCATAAAAATTCCTTGTAGAATAAAATGATAAAAGGTATCTCCAAATGCATTATACGTGGCATTAATGAAAAACAAATAGACTAATAAAAATGGCAAAGTACCTATAATCAACGGCAAATACCCCGGGAATTTTACGATCCGAAATACTACCCAGATTATCAGTAAGCGGTATATTAAAAAAAACAA
>JBBRXW010000364.1:0-2282 GCA_038238295.1 Flavobacteriales bacterium
TGCACCGTACCGGTGAAATGGAAAATGTTTTAAAGACATTGAAAGCGCCGTTCGTCATGATCGACCACCATCAAAGCCCGAGCGATTATGCAGTGGTCACGTATTCGGATACCAACTTTGGTTCGACCTGTGAAATGATATATAATTTTATTTCGTATTTGAATAAAAAAGAACTGATAGACAGCGTCATAGCAACATGCATCTACACCGGAATCCTAACTGATTCTGGTTCATTTCGTTTTCCAAAAACGACCGGAGCAACGCATCGTATTGTCGCAGACTTGATTGACCGTGGCGCAGAGAATACCAAAATACCCGCCTTACTTTTCGATAATAATTCGTATCACAGCTTGCAATTATTAGGCAGGGCTTTACAGAATATGGTGGTAGTCCCTGAACATAAAACAGCCTACATTTCACTTTCCCAAAAAGAGCTCGATGAGTTTCATTATATCAAAGGCGATACAGAAGGCATTGTCAATTATGGATTGTCAGTAAAAGGAATCCATTTGGCCGCTATTTTTATCGAACATAAAGACGAGAACATCATTAAGATATCCTTCCGTTCACAAGGAGATTTCGATGTCAATCAATTTGCAAGAGCACATTTCAACGGTGGCGGACACATCAATGCGGCAGGCGGAAAATCGTATCAATCATTAAAAGAAACCGTCAATAAGTTTAAGGAATTAATTACCCAAATAAAAATATAATCATGAGCAAATTCACCAAACCATTGCTGTTTCCGATTTTCTTAGGATTGCTCCTGTCCTGCTGCTCGCAACAACAAGCCCGGAAACCGATTTCACATTCTTCCGGGACTTTTATGAAAGAATCGATTGAACGCAACAAAAAATTAATTTCCGGCGAGGAGGCCAAAATCGATTCGATGATTAAAAGCGAACCGAACATCAAATACCTAGCTTCTCAAAAAGGATATTGGTACCGCTACGACAAAAAAAATACGATGGATACCCTTCGCCCGAAAAAAGGGGATATCGCGAAATTCAATTATGAAATGAAAGACCTCGACGGCAATGTCATCTATTCCGAATTGGAATTGCGTCCGCAGGTATATCATGTCGATAAGGAGCAAAAAATCATTATGGGATTGCGTCACGGCATCAAATTAATGCATAAAAACGAAACTGTCACTTTTCTTTTTCCATCGCATATGGGGTTTGGCTATCATGGCGACGACCGACGGATTGGGCACAATCAGCCCATAATGTGCACTGTGACGTTGTCGGATTTTTATCCAGAAAATAAAATACAAACTGAATAATACTATTTTAATGAAAAGAACATGCTGCTTATTTTTAATCGCCATTACCATTTTATCTTCCTGTAAGGAAGCACATAACAATCTTCCCGACGGATTGTATGCGGATATTGAAACCACAAAGGGAACATTTACCGTGCAGCTTGATTTTGAAAAAGCGCCAATAACCGTAGCAAATTTTGTAAGTCTCGCGGAAGGAAAAAACACTTTCGTGGAGGAGCACTACAAAGGAAAACCTTTTTACGATGGATTGCGGTTTCACCGCGTCATTCCAAATTTTATGATTCAAGGCGGCGATCCACTAAGCGACGGGACGGGTGGAGCGGGATATCTTTTTCGGGATGAAATCACTGATTTGAAGTTTGACAAAGGCGGCATACTGGCGATGGCGAATTCCGGACCTGGAACCAACAGCAGTCAATTTTTTGTGACACACATCGCAACACCATGGCTCGATGGTAAACATACAATCTTTGGACATATCGTTGAAAGCGGCATGGATGTCGTCAATGCGATCGAGCAAAATGACGAGATCGTAAAAATTACTATCATCCGAAATGGAATGGCAGCTAAAAAGTTTGATGCCGTAAAGGTTTTTAATAATTTCTTTTCACATGAAGCCGAAAATCTAAAAAAACAGGCTATCATTGATGCTGAAAATAAAAAAGTATATGAAGCTAAATACAAAGCGGTAAAAGAGCAAAAAATCGCCTATTTTGAAAGCATAAAAAAAGCGGTAACCCAATCAGGGTCTGGTTTAAAATATAAAATTATATCGAAAGGAAGTGGTAAAAAACCCACTCCAGGAACGACAATTTATATCTATTATGCCGGATTTTTAGAAAATGGTGAATTATTTGACACCAGTGATGCCGAAGTAGCCAAAGCTTTTGGTAAATTTGACCAGCGTCGAGCCAATGCCAGACAATATCTGCCAATACCTTTTGAATCGGGAAGAAAAGACGGAATGATTCCCGGCTTTATTGAAGGATTAGAAAAA
>JBBRXW010000365.1:0-2279 GCA_038238295.1 Flavobacteriales bacterium
ATATTGAATGTCTTTATTCAAATCAGTCCCTGTACATGTTTGGATAGAATTCCCTCCAACACCTGATATGGTAAAGTCGGTTAAAGCCTCGGAAATGGTAAAGTTTGTATTTGAAATATCATAAAATATATGGTTGTTCCCTTTAACCATGATTCGGTTTGTTGTGCCAATGGCATCTGGAATAGTAACCGTGTAAAAACCAGTATTAGGAACGCTAGTAGCAAGTTGCATTGGATACGTATAGCCCCCATCTGTTGAAAGATAAATATCAACCGTAGCCGCATTGACATTATTACCGGTTGTTCCTGCCACATCCCATGTTATATCTTGATTAGTTCCTACTGGCCAATCTACATTGGTATTGGGAGAGGTTACCAAAAAAGGGCCCGAAGTAGCACTTACCGTCACAACCATCGCATCAGATCCCGTTTGCCCAGCTCCGGCAAAATTATCTCTTGCTGTCAAAACAAAATTTAAAGTTCTTGCTACCGAGCTTACTGCCTCAACCACAATATCCGTTCCTTGTGTTGTTAATGCATTGGCCACAACTCTTGCTAAAGGAGGACAAAATCTTTTAGTGCTTAAAACGGGATTGTAAGAGCGCCAATTTGGTCCTGCTGTTTTCGTAGGCGAAGCAGCACTAGCAGCTCCCGTTTGCGTGGTGGCAGTGTCATTTTCTTCCCAGCAGTAGGTCATCGTATCTCCATCTGGGTCAAGAGCGCTTCCGTCTAAAATGAAAGGAGTACTTTTTGGTATAGTATAATCATTACCTGCATTGGATACTGGGGCTCCATTGCTTAATGTCACTTTGGTCGGGCATGTTTTTCCAACCATATTATCTTGTATTTGTTTGACATTAGCATAAACAAAATAAGCATCCGAATGTGGTTGAACATCTTGACTCGTAATTCCTGCATATCCCATAATAGTAGAACCCGATCCTGGCTCAACATTTACGCCTGTTCCTTCTACATTATTAGAGTAAGAATGATTTCCACCAAATTGATGACCCATTTCATGAACAACATAATCAATATCAAAATTATCGCCCATAGGAATTCCGTCCGCGGGAGAAGTGATTCCACTTCCTTTTTGACCGTTAACACAAACACATCCTATACAACCAGCGTTTCCACCACCACCTGTAGCGCCAAACATGTGACCGATGTCATAGTTTGCCTCTCCTATAATGTTGGTCAATGTAGTTTGCAATTGACCATTCCAACTTCCCATAGTAGTGTAGGGATCCGTTGCAGCATTTGTAAAAATAACATCTGTATCATTTGCAATAATATTCATATGAATGGCTAAATCTTTTTCACAAACCCCATTCACTCTAGTCATCGTGGCGTTCATTGCCGCTAAAGCCCCAGCTACTGTTCCGCCAAAGAAGGTCGTATATTCTGCATTACAGGATAAGGCCAATCTAAAAATCAACAATTGTCCCGAATTGGATGAGGGATTTTGAACAGCTGTTTTTGCGGATAAATCATCCGATAATTTAGCCTCTATAGTGGAACACGTAAAAGTGAGATTCCCTTTTGTTCTTGAAGATTCGTAAACAGCATAAACGGTCTTATCTTCAGAGAAAGGTTCAATAAACTCATTATTTTTATCTGTCCTAAATATCATAGCTTGGATTCCGGAAGCATCAACACTTAATCTAATTTGTGCCATTTGATCTTCAATTCCTTTTCCAATATAGGAGCGAATCTCTGGAAATTGATTTTGCAATTCAGGAGCAAAATTAGAAAATTCATATACTTCAAAATGTTCCATCGTTCCTCTAGCGTTGGCAATAGTGATAATTGTATTTGTTGTGTTTGAAGTTAATCGGTTAGGTGCATTTATCAATTGATTTCTTAATTCAGTAACCGGAACTAGAAATAGTTTAAAATCTGTTGGAAATGTTTCTCTTAAAACGGTTTTTGACTTTACCACTTTTATGTTATCAACATTTTGCCAAGGCTGAATGGTTTGAGAAAAGATACTAATGCTGGTCAGTACTAATAAATAGTATAAGTTTTTCATTTTAATGGATGGTTTTAATGAACGTAAAAATATATATATATTTCATTTTCTAGTCAATTATTTGAAAATACTTTATCATATCCCATTCATAGTTGTTATTTTATAATCTTTTTTTGATTTTCTTTGCAACAATGATTGTCATTCCCGATAAAACAAAGCAACAAGGTATTTTTAGTATCAAACTTTTAATTGTAGGTGCGGCTTTTTATTTTATTTACCGGCAACTCGCGACGAATGACCAACTCGAC
>JBBRXW010000366.1:0-2252 GCA_038238295.1 Flavobacteriales bacterium
CCGTTCCTAGAACATGATGATGCGAATAGAGCGTTGATGGGATCAAACATGATGCGTCAGGCTGTACCATTGTTACGTCCTGAAGCACCAATCGTTGGAACCGGTTTAGAGCGTCAAGTAGCTTCGGACTCAAGGGTATTGATTAATGCTGAAGGTCCAGGAGTCGTTGAATACGTCGATGCCAATATCATCACCATCAAATACGATCGTTCTGAAGAAGAAAGAATGGTTTCATTTGAATCAGATGAGAAAACATACAACTTGATTAAATTCAGAAAAACGAATCAAAGTACTTCCATCAACTTGAAGCCAATCGTAAGAAAAGGCGACAGAGTGGTTTTAGGGCAAGTATTGTCGGAAGGGTATGCCACTCAAAATGGAGAATTGGCTTTAGGTAGAAACCTTAAAGTAGCGTTCATGCCATGGAAAGGGTACAACTTCGAGGATGCCATCGTAATCTCTGAAAAAGTAGTTCGTGACGATATCTTTACCTCAATCCACGTAGACGATTATTCATTAGAAGTTCGTGATACGAAATTGGGTAACGAAGAATTAACGAACGATATTCCAAACGTTTCTGAAGAAGCGACCAAAGATTTGGATGAAAATGGGATGATTAGAATTGGAGCCGAGGTGAAACCTGGCGACATCCTGATCGGAAAAATTACACCAAAAGGAGAATCAGATCCGACGCCAGAAGAGAAATTGCTTCGTGCGATCTTCGGCGACAAAGCTGGTGATGTAAAAGATGCTTCCTTGAAAGCATCTCCTTCATTACACGGTGTTGTTTTAGATAAAAAATTATTCGCAAGAGCGGTAAAAGATAAAAGAAAACGTACCCAGGACAAAGATGCTTTAGGCGCTTTGGAAATGGAATTCGAAACGAAATTTACCGAACTGAAAGATAAATTGGTGGAGAAATTGTTCTTAATCGTCAACGGAAAAACATCGCAAGGTGTCATGAATGATTTGGGTGAAGAAGTATTGCCAAAAGGGAAGAAATACACTCAAAAAATGTTGTACGCCGTTGAAGATTTCGCACACTTGAGCAAAGGACAATGGGTTGCAGACGACGCTACCAATAAAATGGTAAACGACTTGATCCATAACTACAAAATCAAGCTAAACGACCTACAAGGAGCATTGCGTAGAGAGAAATTCACGATCACTGTTGGGGATGAATTGCCAGCCGGAATCTTGAAACTCGCTAAAGTCTATATCGCCAAAAAACGGAAGTTGAAAGTGGGAGATAAAATGGCAGGACGTCACGGAAACAAAGGTATTGTAGCACGTATCGTTCGTCATGAAGACATGCCGTTCCTAGAAGACGGAACGCCTGTCGATATCGTATTGAATCCACTGGGAGTACCTTCTCGTATGAACATCGGACAGATCTACGAAACCGTTCTTGGTTGGGCGGGTCAAAACTTAGGTAGAAAATACGCTACTCCAATTTTTGACGGTGCGACTCTAGATCAAATCAACGAACTGACTGACGAAGCTGGAATCCCACGTTTCGGACATACGTATCTCTATGATGGAGGAACCGGAGAACGTTTCCACCAAGCAGCGACGGTCGGAGTAATCTACATGTTGAAATTAGGACACATGGTAGATGATAAGATGCACGCGCGTTCTATCGGACCATACTCTCTGATCACGCAACAACCATTAGGTGGTAAAGCACAATTCGGAGGACAACGTTTCGGAGAGATGGAGGTTTGGGCACTAGAAGCCTACGGTGCGTCAAGTACCTTAAGAGAAATCTTAACCGTAAAATCCGATGACGTTATTGGTAGAGCCAAAACTTACGAAGCTATCGTTAAGGGTGAAACAATGCCAGAACCAGGATTGCCGGAATCATTCAATGTATTAATGCATGAATTGAAAGGCCTTGGACTCGACATTCGTCTAGAAGAATAAAAAAAAAAGCAGTAATCAGTCCCGGATTTTTTCGGGATTGGTTATTATAATTTTTAGGAGCTATTCCCGCTATACGTTGCAATCTTTTGTTTAAAAAAACAAAAGGATTTCCACTGCTATCGGGGCTAAAAAAACGACAAAATTTCAATTTCAAAATTTCAATAGTAACGACTATGATGAATAATAGAAATAATAATAATAATAGAGATAAAAATCCAATCAAAAGATTTGACAAAATCTCCATTGGACTAGCTTCTCCAGAATCAATACTTGCTGAGTCAAGAGGCGAGGTATTGAAGCCGGAAACGATCAATTATAGAACCCACAAA
>JBBRXW010000367.1:0-2232 GCA_038238295.1 Flavobacteriales bacterium
CCTGCGTTCTTCGGTCAAACACAGTCTGGGACAATTTAATGTCGCTCCGGTACTCGATTTCGATCGCGACCCGAATTTAGACACGCCCTATCATTATAAAAATGCCGCATCTTCGCATCCAACGATTCAGGTGGATGGGAATTTCAATCCATTTGCTGATGAAAAACTAACGAAAAGCAGCAATCCGGAACGATTCAATAAAACTCGAAAGCAGGAATCGGCAACCTGGGAGAGTTTGTATATAGGCTTGAAAGATGATGCCGAAAGTATCGCCGAAGTAGGCGGTATGCAATTTGAAAGCGAAGATAGCACCACTTCATTATTCGATGGAGAAGAGGTCGAGCAAGCCGTCAATAAGATCTATCAGATCCACAAAAAATATATCGTCAATCCGATAAAATCAGGAATGCTGATTGTCGACCAGCAGCGTGCGCACCAAAGAATTCTATACGAGCAATTTCTTACTAACATGACGGTGCATCACGCCACGAGCCAGCAATTGCTGTTTCCATTGCATCTGTATTTTTCTGTCAATGAAATCAAACTGATTGCTGAATTGCAGCTTTCTTTAACCAATACTGGCTTCGTTTTCGACGCCACTCATGATGACAGTATCGTGATTTCCGGCTTACCGTCGAATGTTTCCGAAGGCGAAGTGACCCCGCTACTAGAGCAATTGCTAGGCGATTTGCAAGATGGGATTCCGGAAAGCAGTTTTAGCCAAAACGATACAATAGCCAAATCGATGGCGAAAAGCTTGGCGGTAAAAGCAGGAAAATATTTGACTGAGAAAGAGCAGGAAAATATTGTCAATGGACTCTTTGCCTGCAAGGAACCGAATGTTTCCCCTTTTCAAAAACCCACTTTCATCACGATGCGTGTGGAAGATTTAGATAAAAAATTCTCCCTATGATGCAGATTACGCCGACAGTTAAGCAGTTGTTGATTATTAATATTTTGTTTTTTATAGGTACGGAAATCGTTGGGGAACCCGCCTACAATTATTTATCACTTTTCTTTTTCGAAAATGAGAAGTTCCAGCTTTGGCAGCCATTAACGCATATGTTTATGCACGGCGGGATTATGCACATTGCCTTCAATATGTTTGCGTTATATTCTTTCGGTTCGGCGCTCGAATATTTTTGGGGTGGAAAAAAATTCCTGTTCTTTTATATTTCGTGCGGATTAGGAGCCGCTTTATTGCATACGGCGGTGAATTATTTTCTATTTCATTATAATTTAAATGACTTGTTAGCGGCAGGATTCAACAAAGCAGAAATTTATTCTTTATTGAATGAAGGAAAAATAGATACTCGCTGGGTAAATACATTAGGCAACTCCGGCTTAACGAGCTTCGCAGGCGCTTTTGCTTCCCCGGCTGTCGGTGCTTCCGGAGCGATATACGGATTGTTGGTGGCGTTTGCTTTCATGGTTCCGAATGCAGAACTGGCATTGATGTTTATTCCAATACCCATCAAGGCGAAGTATTTTGTTCCTGGATTATTGGTAGTCGATTTGGTGCTTGGCGTTTCAGGGAATTCGATTTTTGGAGGCGCCAGCGGGATTGCCCATTTCGCCCATATTGGTGGAGCACTCGTCGGTTTTCTGATGATGTGGTACTGGAAGAAAACCAGTTTTCATGGCAATCGGTGGAATTAATAACGCCTTTCTAAAACATTTAAGATGACTATAATTGATGATTTAAAATTGCAATATAAGATGGGTGGTTTTGAGCAAAAAATCATCTATTGGAATGTTGGTGCTTTTCTGATTTCGATTCCGTTCTTCTATCGGTTCACGATGGGATTCTTCGATTTTCCTGCTTGGATCGCTTTGTCTTCAGAAGCATCGGCATTGATTACAAAACCATGGACTTTACTCACGTACTCCTTTTTTCACGCCGGTTTTTTTCATTTGCTGTTCAATATGATCGTATTGAATTTTGCTGGACGAATTTTCCTGACCTATTTTTCTCAGAAACAGTTATTGGGACTTTACTTGTTGAGTGGTATTTTCGCCGGTTTAGCTTTTGCGTTCCTCTATCAGTTTTTGAGTGGTAGTAACAGCGCAATCGTGGGCGCTTCCGGTGCTATTATGGCGATTCTGGTAGCAACGGCAACCTATGCGCCATTTATGAATTTACGCTTATTGCTGATTGGAAATGTCAAATTATGGCAATTTACGTTCGTCATACTTTTAATCGATCTGATTCAGATTTTTGTTGAAAATACC
>JBBRXW010000368.1:0-2229 GCA_038238295.1 Flavobacteriales bacterium
AAGTGATTGTCGACACCGATTTTGTTCCCAATCTTATTAGTGATCCACTGCGCATCAACCAAGTAATTACCAATTTGGTTTCCAATGCAGTCAAATTTACACAAGAAGGCAAAATCAGTATCAAACTCAAGCAAATTGCCGTACAAGGAAAAATTTCCAGCTTTAAAATCGAAGTCATCGACAATGGTATTGGCATCGATAAGAAAAAATTTCAGTCGATTTTCGAGCGGTTTGCCCAAGCAGCTACCAATACATCAAGGGAATTCGGAGGCACCGGATTAGGATTAGTCATCACTAAAAAATTACTGCATTTGTTGGGCTCTGAAATCAAATTTGAA
This sequence comes from Flavobacteriales bacterium, assembly GCA_038238295.1. Classification (GTDB taxonomy): domain Bacteria; phylum Bacteroidota; class Bacteroidia; order Flavobacteriales; family Flavobacteriaceae; genus Flavobacterium. Next base: position 339 of record JBBRXW010000368.1, read on the forward strand.
AGCGAACTCGGCCAAGGCTCTAATTTCAATTTTACGCTGCACCTTCCTATCGATACCAAGCTCGCCGCGGTCAACACCAATGATTTGCAGGCGGATTATAAGGAGGAAAACCTGAAGGGAATGCGCGTGTTGCTCGTCGAAGACAACATGATCAACACCAAGATTGCGCAGAAAATCATGGGGCAGTGGGATGTGGTCGTCGATGCGGCGGAAAACGGACTCGTCGGCGTCGAAAAATACAACGCCAATTCGTATGATGTCATCCTGATGGAACTCTCGATGCCGGTCATGGATGGTTACGACGCGACTATTGCCATCCGTAAAACCGATAAGATGATTCCAATTATAGCGCTCACAGCATCGGCTTCGTTCGGGTATCTCGACCGCGCACTGCAAATCGGCATCAACGAATACATCATCAAGCCCTTCAACCCGAAGGAGCTCAATATGAAGTTGCGGAAGTACTACCATCCGTAGTTTTTTGGGCCTATTTCCGGCTGTACGCTCCAATCTGTCATGGCGATCAAGCCATGACAGGATTTTGCTGCCATCCGGGGCAGGGCAGTCTGGTACTTTTGACTAAAATTAACCACCTTATAAAAATGCCATCATGAAAATTATCGCCTTCGCAGGAAGCAACAGCAAGAAATCGATCAACAAAAGACTGGCCACCTATGCCGCATCGCTTTTCGAAACTATCGAGGTCGAAATACTCGATCTCAATACGTACGAGATGCCACTATTCAGCGTTGATACCGAAGCCGAAGTCGGGCATTTGCCGCTGGCACAGGAATTCCTTTCCAAAATTGCCGAAGCTGATGTGCTGATCGTTTCGATGGCGGAAAACAATGGGAATTATTCGGTGGCATTCAAGAATGTATTCGATTGGTGCTCTCGAATCAACGTCAAGGTTTTTCAGGAAAAAGAAATGTTGCTGATGGCTACTTCGCCGGGTGGCAGAGGCGGTGCTTCGGTTTTGGAGATTGCCGCAAAATTATTTCCACGGTATGGAGCAAACATCAAAGCTACTTTTTCACTGCCCAGTTTCCATGACAATTTCGATCTCGAAATAGGGAAAATAGCGAATGAAGAACTAGATCATCAACTGAAAGAAATTATTGCGAATTTTTAATGTAGCTTTATGAAATTTAAATTTATAGTTTTCCTTTTTTACTTCTTAAACGTTGTTCAACCTAACAACATGTATTGTCAAAACTATAGCGCTATTGATAGTATTGTTGATACTTATCCAAAAAATATTATCGATTCTGAGGTATTAATTCAACATATCAAAAATGATTTTACAAGTCAAAAAGATAAAGCTAGAGCCATATATCGATGGGTTGCTACAAATGTTGCTTATGATACTGATTTGTCAAACGAAATTGAAAGCAAATCACTAAAAGCATTTTCTTATAAAACAGAAAAAGAAAAAGATATAAAGGAACAAAAATTTAAAAATGATTTGGTCATCAAAACAATGAACACAAAAAAAACGGTTTGTATAGGCTACGCGGCATTAATCGAATTTTTATGTAATAAAGTAGGAGTTGAAACTAAAGTTGTTCTTGGAAATTTAAAATCCGACCCGAATCAAATTGGATTGCCATCCAACGAAGAAAACCATGCTTGGAATGTAGTAAAAATCGACAATACTTGGCACTTCGTTGATGCAACACTTGGAGCTGGATTTATATCAAGCAAAACTAAGATGTTTAAATTTTATTATAACGACAGTTATTTTTTTATGAATCCAAACGACTTTTTTTTGAATCATTTTCCAGTTGAAGAAAAATGGTTGTTAGTTTCAAAAACGAAATCAGATTACGCGAAACTGCCACTCTTTTTTGGAGATTATTTCCTACATAAGTACCGTATCTCTCCATCAAAT
>JBBRXW010000369.1:0-2220 GCA_038238295.1 Flavobacteriales bacterium
AAAATATTGACGTGTACGAACCAATAGATATCGGCTCTTTTCGGACGTTTTTGAAGTATCGAATACATCACTTTTTCTTCTATTTCGTCAGTTCTGCCGGAATTCGTCATATAAACGAGGTGCGTTGCGTATTTTGGGATTGATAAATCGACACTGAGCTCGGCAAGTACTTTTTTATAGTTTTCAATTTTGACGAATTTGGTGTAGTTTTTACTAATTTGTTTTGCCATATACCATGTCGACATAATCCCGATGATAACACTAGCAATGAATAATGTTACGTAACCGCCATCGGCAAATTTCGTGATGTTGGCGACAAAAAAACTAATTTCGATTACAGCATAAATGGTAATCAGCGGTCCGATAAAATACCATTTTACTCTTTTCATGATGAGGTAGAAATTGAGCAGTATGGTCGTCATAATCATACACAAGATAATCGCTAAACCATAGGCATGCTCCATATTACTCGATTCTTCGAAATGAATAACAATACCGATACATCCCAGTAATAATAACCAGTTGATGGATGGAATATATAATTGCCCTTTTAATTCCGTTGGATATTTTATTTTGACTTTTGGCCAGAAATTAAGACGCATCGCCTCATTGATTAAAGTGAAGGAACCGCTTATTAATGCCTGAGACGCAATAACTGCTGCTAATGTAGCAATAACAATCCCGATAGGCTGGAACCAACTAGCCATCGATAAATAAAACGGATTGCAATATGTTCCACCCAAACTGCGTAATGTTTTGCCTTCATGTTGAATAAGGTAAGCCGCCTGTCCGAAATAGTTTAGAATCAAGGTGATCTTGACAAAAATCCAGCTTATCCGGATATTTTTTCTGCCGCAATGTCCCATATCTGAATACAGGGCTTCAGCACCGGTTGTACATAAGAATACAAATCCCAATACAAAGAAACCTTCTGGGTTGATTCCTTTGTCGGCGATTAATAGTTTATAGGCGTAGTAAGGATTAATCGCTTTTAATACTTCAAAGTTTCCCATAATCTGTATAAAACCAACCACACCAAGCATCAAAAACCAAAGCAACATAATGGGTGCAAAGAATTTACCGACAAGCTTTGTTCCGAATTGCTGTATGGTAAAGAGGACGACAAGGATTCCGATAACAATGGGAATAGTATTGATGTGTGGATAGAATGTTCGAACTCCTTCAACTGCTGAAGAAACGGAAATGGGCGGTGTGATAATTCCATCAGCCAGTAAAGCGCTTCCACCGATAATGGCTGGAATGATTAGCCATTTAATCTTGGTTCGTTTGACTAAAGCATATAATGCGAAAATTCCACCTTCGCCGTGGTTATCCGCACTCAGTGTTATAAGTACATATTTGATGGTAGTCTGTAAAGTCAGCGTCCAGAAAACAAGGGAAACGCCGCCTAAAACCAAATCTTTGTTGATAGCAAAATCAAGTCCAAGTATGGCTTTCATTACATACAAAGGGGAGGTTCCAATATCTCCGTAAATAATCCCTAAAGAAATTAATAATCCTCCAAAAGTTAATTTACTATGAAGGCCATGATGTTGAGAGCTCATAAAAAACCATTAAAAAAAGTGGACAAATTTACTATTATAAATACACATTAATTACAATTCATCATTTATTTTATCAAAATATAGAATATAACGATTTGTCGTAAAATAAAAAACACCGCCGAAGCAGTGTTTTTATATAAGAATATGGAAGATTTATCTTCTTTCGCGGCTGACATTTGATCTCCCTGATCCACTATTACCTCTAGGTTGAGCAATTTCTCTTGAAGTGCTGTTGCGACTTTCATTTCTTGGCATTTCGGCTCTTTGAGGAGCAGCACTTCTTTCATTACGACTGCTTTCTCTCATGCTGATATCGCGTTGATTTCCGGAAGAGTTTTCAGATCTGATTTCGCGAACGGAAGAATTTGCAAGCTGTCTTCCAATTCCATTAGGGTTTTCATTTCTAATTTCACGTACCGAAGAATTATCACGTTGTGTTCCATTTCCAATGGGATTTTCAGGTCTAATTTCCCTAATTGAAGAATTTTCACGCTGTCTTCCGGTATTGTCGGCATTCTGAGAGTGTATTGATACTAGATTAGTGTCGGCCCTTCCAGTATCGTTTCCGGTGGAAACATTTCTTACGTTTTCATCATTTCGTGAAGTAGTATTACTTCTGATTGGTGTGTTGCTAAGTGTATTCCCTTCGTTTCTT
>JBBRXW010000370.1:0-2200 GCA_038238295.1 Flavobacteriales bacterium
CAGCGGCAGCAAAAGTCTTATAATATGTGAAAGTTCTATCTGGCAGTGCCGCGATTGCACTTTCTTGTTGCGTCAAATTGATAGTAGTCGCACCGTCATTGTCATTATCGCATTGAACGAGTCGTACCGGTGAATTCACGACAGGTAGAGGGTATAGTGAAAGTATTCCAATAGCAGAAATCAGATTGCATGTATTTCCATTTTTCTGAAGTATGACACGATATTTTGCGCCATTATAGCCATACGGAGCACCATTAATATGTAAAGTGTTGGTACCGCTTGAGGAATACATCGCATCATCAATAATATTAGTCCATGTAGTGCCTATCAATATTTGCCATTGATATGAATCCACTGGAGTCGACTCCACAGTCATAATAGTATCTAGCAATGCACAAACCGTTGGAGCGTTCGGCTGAGTGGTAATGGTAATCGGAGCGCCGATGATATAATTAGTATTGGGTAACGCCGTATATCCGAAAGCACTGGTGACCCGACCATTGGTGTCGTAAGTTAGCGGCGCGCTTCCGAGTTGTCCATCACCGTCGGCATCATTCAGACCGGCTTCCGTCACATCGGAACAACCATCTCCATCGCTGTCTAGCGAGAGATAATTGGCAACCCCATTGCTATTGGTATCAGCAATGGTATAGTTAAGGTTCCCGGATTCAGCAGCTGTTTCTAAAGGGTTGTAAAGTCCATTGCTTCCAAAATCCGAAGGAATTCCAGCAATCATTCCGGATGGAGGATTGTAGGGAGCGGTGCTACCAGCTTCCACCAAATCATAGATACCGTCGTTATCGCTGTCTAAATCAATATAATCCGGCACACCATCGGCATCGGTATCAGTCGGAGTCAAACCAGTCCCATACGCATCATCAACACCATCTTTATTACTGTCAACATTCGAAGGTATAATAATAGTACTGCCTTGTGCTTCTATAGTATCGGTGATTCCGTCATTGTCGCTGTCGAGATCTAAGGCATCGGGAATGGTGTCTCCATCGGTGTCTCTGGGCGCACAAGTAACAATCAATTTGAATGTGGTATTGTTCGGGGCGCTGTCCGACAAATTGTTATAGAGTAACGTAATGAAAGTCGCATGGGCGGATCTGAATTGAAAAGTTCCTGTTCCGGCAGTCAAAGGAATAGTGCTGTTCAATCTGAAGCGGATTTCAAACGAAGAAAAATTAGTGACACCACTTTCAAAAATGCCATCATAATTGGTATCGATTAAAAGCTGATTGCTGGGATTGACAACCGTAATGGTATTATTGACATCACCGGTTATAGTAAATTGCGCATTTGAATTCAACAAATCGGAAATATTTGCTGTGCTAACGTACTCTAAAGAGCAATTGGTCGGTGCCGCAAAAGTTTTTGTAAAAGAAACAGTATTGTCTTTACCTGTGGGAGTTCGCATAACAAAATCACCATTGGTATTTCCGGTAAATGGATTAGGATCTGGTGCTACACTACCAGAAGTTGTTACGTTAAGTATACTGGAGTTAGAAAGATCAACTGGTTTGTTTCCTAAGGATTCGTTGCAGTCGGTGATGCCATCATTATCATTATCCATATCGATATTGTCATTTGCCAAATCGTTGTCCAGATTTCCCGGACAGGCACTCACCGGAATCTTATCAGAAATTAAAGTCGTAGCACAAGCGGAAAGTGTCGCTTTTACAAAATAATAGCCCGGTTGCAAAGGATTGTAAGAACTCAACGTTGCTCCCGGAATTGGATTGCCATTAAAATACCATTGAAAAACATCAAAAGGGCTTAGAGAATTAACCGATAATTCTGCATTCGGAATACAATTCATTCCACTAGAAGCTAACAAATTGAAGGTAATTTCAGGTTTGAATGTAAACCCGGAATAGAATCCACCGAAAGTGGCGGCACCATCCGTACCATAAGCAGCCAGATAAAGTTGCGTTGTAGAATAGGCACTAAAATTTCCGGTTAATCCGGTAATGGTATAGGTATCATAATTTTGGGAAGCCGTTGGCACAACTGTCGGCCCAATAACGGCTACTCCGGGAATAGAGGCCAAGGAGGCAAGTGTATAGGTAACGCCATTGACTTCAAACCGCAATGTGGATCCCGATAAAGTGATAAGTGTTGCTCTACCCTGAAAAGTACGTGTTCCTATTTCCTCCAGTTTAGGAATATTGTCAATGATATGAGGTGTTTCGCA
>JBBRXW010000371.1:0-2195 GCA_038238295.1 Flavobacteriales bacterium
CAGGCAGTCATTCTTCTCATTCTTACCACAGCTTCTGGGGCGACCGGATAGCTACTGTACTATAGCACTATGGCTAGGCAACTAGTAAGCAAGAGTCTTAGAACGCACACTAGAGACGAAAATATCGACCGTATGGTGGATGCTATGAAAGCGTACAAACTTTTAATGAAAGTGCATAAGGTTGAAAAGTATGTGGCGTTGGCGACTTCAGCCATGCGAGAAGCGGATAATAAAGCGGAAGTCATCGAAATCATAAAGCGAAAAGCCGAAATTGATATCGAGATCATCGATGGAAAAACGGAAGCTGCCATCATCGCATCAACCGATTTGCATTACCTTTTAAAAACAGAACATACCTATCTTTATGTCGATGTCGGCGGAGGTAGCACTGAATTCTCATTGTTTTCCAATGGAAGTATGATCGCTTCGAAATCGTTTAAAATTGGAACGGTGCGACTTTTAAATGAAATGGTCAATGATATAGTTTGGCAGGAAATCGAAAAATGGATTAAAACACATACTCAGGATTTTGAAAATGTTATCCTGATAGGTTCCGGTGGAAACATCAACAAGTTATTTAAAATGTCCGGAAAAGCACAGGATAAACCACTGACCTATTTATATGTCAACAAGCGCTACAATTTCTTGAAAGATTTGACATATGATCAGCGCGTTTCTGAATTAGGCTTGAATCCTGACCGTGCCGACGTAATCGTTCTGGCGACCAAAATCTATTTGAATGCCATGAAATGGAGCGGATCGAAACACATCTACGTCCCTAAAATTGGACTCTCCGACGGAATCATCAAAGCGATGTATTACGGAAAAATATAACATACCTATATATAGTATCCATGAAGAATTTCAAAAACCGCAGTACAACATTTTTTCTATGCCTTCTTCTTGCACTGGTTTCCTGTAAAAAAGAAAAGACAACTTCCGATTCAAAAAATGAAACGAATTCCTATTTTGTTTCCAATACAAAGGAAGTACAGAATGGTGGTGTGAAAGTAATTACCATTACGACTGCCAAAGGAAATTTTAAAGTCTGGACGAAACGAATTGGCAACAATCCAAAGATAAAAGTACTCCTACTCAGTGGCGGACCTGGTTTGTCACACGAGTATTTAGAGTGCATGGAAAGTTTCTTGCCCGGGCAAAACATCGAGTTTATTTATTACGACCAACTTGGTACCGGGTTTTCAGACAATCCAAAAGAGGTCGCCTTTTGGGATTTGCCACGCTATGTAGAGGAAGTCGAACAGGTGCGCAAAGCATTGCATTTAGATAAAGATAATTTTTACCTTTTTGGACATTCCTGGGGCGGCATTCTTGCAATGGAATACGCATTGAAATACCAACAAAATTTAAAAGGTTTAATTATTTCTAATATGATGGCAAGCTGCCCGGCTTATGGAAAATATTCTGAAGTTTTAGCCAAAGAAATGAATCCGGAAGCTTTGAAAACAATCCGTGATATTGAAACCAAAAAGGATTTCTCGAACCCGAAATATATGGAACTGCTTTTAGCCAATTATTATTCAAAACACATTTGTCGCATTCCGCTAGACCAATGGCCGGAGCCAGTTAACAGAGCATTCAAAACTCTGAATAATTCGTTATACGTAACGATGCAGGGTCCGAGCGAATTAGGAATCGGAGGAAAGCTGACCAACTGGGATCGTTCCGCTGAACTTAAAAACCTGACGATTCCCACCTTATCCATCGGTGCTAAATACGACACGATGGATCCGGAATATATGAAATGGATGGCATCTCAATTAAAAAATGGCAGCTATTTATATTGCGCCAATGGCAGCCACATGAGTATGTATGATGATCAGCAAACCTATATGGAGGGCCTGATCGCTTTTATTAAAAAGGTAAATCAATATGAATAAAAACCGCCTCGAAGCCTTTAGCGATGGTGTGCTGGCAATTATCCTGACGATAATGGTTCTCGAAATTAAAATCCCCGAAGGCGCTGATTTTAATGCGCTGCAAGAGGTAATTCCTGTTTTCGTCAGTTACATTCTGAGCTTTATCTATATCGGGATTTATTGGAACAATCACCACCATATGCTCAACAGTATGACCCATGTCAATGGAAAAATCCTGTGGGCTAACTTGCATTTATTGTTTTGGTTGTCACTCGTTCCTTTTGCTACGAGGTGGATTGGCGAGAATCATTTTGC
>JBBRXW010000372.1:0-2192 GCA_038238295.1 Flavobacteriales bacterium
AGGTATTGATCAATTGAGCGGCTTGCATTGGAATCCGGTGAACGACCGTTTGTATTGTGTCCAGAACAACGGCCGCCTTCGCGTTTTGCAAATGAATATCGCGACAAATACCTTTACGCAAATTGCAAATAAATCTATTTCCGGCGGTCCAGAAGGGATTACACAAGCGAACCTGTATGCGAATGAATTTTATGTAATCGATGAAAACAATTACGAAATCCAACGATATACTTATAATGCCTCGTTTTCAACGGTGACACAATTCAGACATTGGAATCTTTTGGCCGCACCCTCACCCATGCAAGACACTGGAAATACAGGCCCTGAAGGAATTGTTTTTATCCCTGATGCCAATCTTACCGCAGCAGGTTTTACGAGTTCGGTAACCGGTCTTCCGTATATTTCGACGAAAGGAGCTGGCGGTTTATTTTTTATTGCACATCAGGACGGTGGTTATATTTGGGTTTTTGATATCAACCCCAACACCAATAATGATTTTAGCTACGTCGGAAAATATGCTACCGCGCATTCGGAAAGTTGCGATTTGGCCTTCGATAGTTCTACAGGATTGCTCTATATTTTGCATAATGTAGGCGATAATTATCTCGAAGTTACAGATTTGGCTCTTGCCGCTGCTGGAGGCGAGGCTACTTTTCATGTGGTAGGCAACTATGTTTTAACGGCTACCGGCGATGCGAATGTAAACATCGAAGGATTTGCTATGATGCCAAAATGTGATGCCACCATTACTGGAAGCGCGTGGCTCTGTCGCGATGTTTCGAATAGTGAAGAGGCCACGATTTTGAAATCGGCACTCAAATGGTTTACGCCTTTTGCAGCAGATGGGACTTGTATTCCTCTAGCGGATACTAATTTTGAAAAAGCAACTACGACTATTTCCCCGAATCCGGCCAACAATCAAATTACGATTGCTGGGGATGATTTAAATCTTGCGACTTTGAAATTGTATAATGCATTAGGTCAAATGGTAATGAAATCCATGACAGTTTCCGGAAATCAAATGACAATGGATGTTTCGAATTTACCGACAGGACTTTATAACTTGGAAATCAACAATGAAGCCGGGCTTTCCCGCATTAAGTGGATTAAAAATTAAGACTATGATTACCGAAGAATTTGCTAAACAGTTTGCATACGAATGGGTTTTGGCATGGAATGCACACGATCTCAAAGCTGTTTTATCGCACTATGAGGATGATTTTGATATCGAAACTCCTATGGCTTTAAAATTGGTTCCTGATAGCCATGGTATTCTTAAAGGAAAAGAAGCGATTAAAGAATATTGGGAAATTGGGCTGCAACACATTCCGGAATTGCACTTTGAAATCCTCGATATTCTAATAGGGATCAACAGCATCACAATTTATTATATCAATACGGCTACCGGTAGAAAATCTGCTGAGAATTTGTTTTTCAATGAAAACCGGAAAGTCACCAAGGCTTTAGTGATGTATTCGTAATTACTTTTTGATGAATTTTTCAGATTGTCCACCGCTGTCATTGTGCAGATTCAGATAATAAACGCCTTTCGCATATGGGAATGGGAAACTGTAACTTTTTTTCCCGACTGCCATAATCCGTTCCTTCTTCAATTCGATAACTAATTTACCGTTGGCATCATAAACTCTTAGGATGACATGGTCGGATTCTTTATAATTTACGGTAAACTCCAATTGATTTCCGATGGGATTGGGAGCCACTTCAACTTCCAGTCTTTTACGTTCGGCATTCGGATCGAAATGGGCCACGCCCAGATTCTCGTCTGAAAATTTATAAATTTCTCTTCCCGAGCAATACGCAAGGTTTTCATTTAAAACCTGAATACGGTTGAGATTACCACCAAACCCGGTAGTGGTCCAAGTGGTTCCAGCATCAAAAGTTTCTAGGAAACCCGTATGATGACCGCCCATCCAGCCATGGTTTTCGGTAATAAAACCCACCGCCTGAATGTCGGTATCTGGAACGGGTTTAGAAACCCAGTTAACACCGCCGTCTACGGATTTGATTAGCTTTCCTGTCAATGGTGAAAACGATTCGACTGAACCAAACATTACATTAGGATTCGAAAACAAACGCTGCATTTTCCATATCCATTCGCCATTGATTCCGGTATGGTAAATTTGTGTCCATGTTACGCCACCGTCGGTCGTTTTTAATATAACTCCACCGTC
>JBBRXW010000373.1:0-2188 GCA_038238295.1 Flavobacteriales bacterium
AGTACCGGAAAAGTAATTCATGGCACTTTGCCACTGGGTGGTTTCGGAATCAGTCGCTATACATTGGACTATTTTTTATATCAAAAAGCAGTAGAAGAAAAGTGCATTTTCATTCATGAAACTGTAACTAATATCGATTTTTTCGAAGATACTTTTTCGATTACATTATCCGATGAAAAAATCCATTCGGCAACAATTGTTATCGGAGCTTATGGGAAACGCAGCGCGATCGATCAGAAATTAAATCGACATTTTATTCAGAAAAAATCACCTTGGCTGGCTGTTAAAGGTCATTATTCAGGAGATTTTGCGGATGATTTGGTAGGATTGCATAATTTTAAAGGTGGCTATTGCGGGGTTTCAAAAGTTGAGAATGGCGTAATCAATATTTGTTATCTTACCAATTACGATAGTTTTAAAGGCTATAGGGATATCGAAACGTTTCAAAAAGAAGTGGTTTGCAGAAATCCACAATTGCAGGAAGTTTTTGAAAATACAGTACCTTTATTTGAAAAGCCACTCACGATCAGCCAGATTTCGTTCGACCGCAAAACGCCTGTGGAAGCTCATATTTTAATGATTGGCGATACTGCTGGACTTATTCATCCTTTATGTGGAAATGGAATGGCGATGGCGATACACAGTGCAAAAATCGTAGCGGAGCTCATCGATGATTTTTTCCGTCATAAAATTACTTCTCGAATCGACCTGGAAAAAGAATACGCTAAACAATGGAATAAAAATTTCAAAAATAGATTAACAATGGGGAACCTTTTATCGAGAGTTTTATTAAATGAAAAACTTTCAGAAACGATACTGCGGCTGCTCATTCATTTCCCGTCTATAGTACCGAGAATTATACGACAAACTCATGGAAAATTAATACCAGTTCCTCAATAGTATGGATACGAAGTACAGAACTGACGATACAGAATTTATGGATGATTTTTCGATGGATGGCAAAAAACTGACTGCTGCATTGGATAAGATTGCCCAAATTAATCAATGGCTGGGAGGCAACAAATTGACTTTAAAAGGTGTCAAAACCCTTATTAAAGATCTTCCGCAATCGCAAGAAATCAGTATTATCGATTTGGGTTGCGGCAATGGCGATATGCTGCGGACATTGGCCGATTATGCCGATACTAACAACTTGAAATTCCGTTTGATTGGTGTCGATGCTAATCCTTTTACAATAGAATACGCCAAGGAAAGTTCTATACAATATCCGAACATATCCTACTTGTCGGCAGATTTTTTTGACAAGAAATTTGAAAATTTTAAATATGATATTGCTTTATGTACTTTGACACTACATCATTTTAAAGAAGAGGATGTCATACGCCTGCTAAAGATTGTAAAAGAGCAATCAAGAATCGGAATTGTGGTCAATGATTTACAACGAAATGTTCTAGCCTACCGTTTGTTTCAGGTACTGTGTTTTATTTTCCGGTTGAATGAAGTTTCAAAAAACGATGGGTTGGTTTCGATATTGCGCGGTTTCAAAAAGGATGAGCTGATAGCATATTCCAAAAAATTACAACTTAATAACTATACGATTCAATGGAAATGGGCCTTCCGCTACCAATGGATTATTACAAAAATATGAGCGTAAAAATCACAACGGTTGCCAAACAATTGCCTAAGTATTCTAGGCAAACTTCTGAAATTATTCCATTTCTGGATACCTGGCTGGCTGGGCAGGACGAACGATTTATTCGAAAAGTTATAAAAATATTCGAAGGAGCTGCCGTCGATACCCGCTATTCCATCATGGATCCGGTAGAAGTTTTTACAGCCACCACTTTTGAAGAAAAAAACGATATCTACGTTCGCGAATGTATCGACTTGGGCGAGAAAGTGCTCCGAAAAGCCTTGGATAAAGCCAACTGGAAACCGGAAGATTTAGATTATATCATCACTGTTAGTTGCACCGGAATCATGATTCCCTCGTTGGATGCCTATCTCATCAATAAATTAAATTTACGGCAGGACATCGTCCGACTTCCAGTAACTGAAATGGGCTGTGCCGCTGGTGTTTCCGGAATTATCTACGCCAAAAGTTTCTTGAAATCAAATCCCGGAAAACGGGCTGCTATTATTGCTGTTGAAAGTCCAACCGCAACGTTCCAGCTCGACGATTTTTCGATGGTCAATATCGTCAGTGCCGCTATTTTTGGCGATGGTG
>JBBRXW010000374.1:0-2178 GCA_038238295.1 Flavobacteriales bacterium
ATTATTCCTTCAGCTTTGAATCTGCGGCAACGCCACAAAACATTTTTGAAACGGTACTCGATGTTCGCAAATGGTGGGTCGGTTTGTATCGAGAAGATATTCAAGGCAGCAGTAAGAAACTCCATGATGAGTTTACGTTTAGTGCTGGTGATGGCGTGCATTATTCGAAACAACGACTGATCGAGTTGGTGCCTGACAAAAAGATTACCTGGCAGGTAACAGAAAGCAATCTTTCGTTTGCGGAAAAAAAAGAGGAGTGGACCAACACTAAAATCGGTTTTGAAATTTCGACAAAAGGAGATAAAAGCCAAATCATTTTTACACATCAGGGCTTGGTTCCAAAATTTGAATGCTATGCGGGTTGCTCCAGTGCTTGGACGCAGTATATGGAAAATCTTGCCGAGCAACTGAGTTAAAATAAAAAATCCACGAATAGGAAACTGTCCGTGGATTTGTTTTTTAAAGTTAAAAATTACTCGAAACGACCGCGAAGACTAATACTTCCCATTCAGCAATTCCCCACCAATAGCAGATTTCGCTTCAATACCAAGTTTTTTCATCATTTCATAAGTCGTGCAAACCGCGGCGGAAGTCACCGGGATTCCAATTTCCTTTTGGATCAAGTCAATCGCTTCGAGTGAAGGCATTTGCACACAAGCGGACGCTACTAGCACATCGACATCTTTCAGATTCAGGCGTTTGTAGATTTCTAATAAGTTCATAGGATCTTGAGCGGCGACTTCTAAATTATCCGGGATTTCCAACGCAATACTGTCGACCACTTCAAAACCCTGATGCTCGATATAATCTACCACCATATCGGTTAGCGGTCGCATATACGGTGTGATAATCGCCACTTTTTTAGCGCCCAGCACTTTCAATCCGTTAATCAATGCGCCAGCGCTCGTCACAATTGGAGTAGGGAAGTCGTTGGCAATGGTTTCTTGGTGCAGATTCACTTCAGATACGCAATGATACCCGCGTCCCATACTCATAATCGCCACCAAACAGGCGTAGCCCATCACATCAACATGGGCGTCAGAAAGTTCCTGTGCACATTTCAAACTCATTGCATCCATCGCTTCGAGTTCTTCCTTGGTGACTTTTTTCATTCGCATCCGGCTCGAATGAAACGTGAAGCGTTCCGGTAAAATGGTTTCTCTTGAACGGAAAATAGCTGGAATTTCAGTTTCCATCGTAACATTGGAAGAAGGCACAATCTGCCCGATGCGGTATTTTTTCATTGGTATTTTTAGAAATCGGTGAATATAATTTTTCGTGTCAATACAATCTGGTCGTTCTCTGCTAGTTGCAGGAAGTATGTTCCTTTCAAATTGCCTCTGTCGATGCTGAATTCTTTTCCAGACAAACCCTCCATCGACAGTACTTGTTGGCCCAACTCATTGATTAAACTCCATTTTCCGTTAACGAGAGCTTGCTGTAATTTAATCGTAATTTTATCATGACTTGGATTTGGATAAACCACAATCGCAGTATTCAAAATTTCAGCAACACTGAGCGGATTGACAATTTCAAATGGCTGTGAACAAATAATACCATTATAGTTGGCTTCAAAAGTATAAATCCCGGAAATCGTCGGCAGCACTTTCGAAAACCCATAATAGCTCGACGCATAGTAGGTAGTGAAATTGTAACTCCACATGTTAAAAACAGTTCCGTTAGGGTTTAAAATCCGCATCGTAACAGAAGTTCCAGCGGCTACATTCCGCATAAAAATATAGAACTTTGCATAACCCGGAGATAAGCCCGCGCCTTGAAAAGGTATCGAATACGTTGTGCTTTCGTTCGGTGTTTCTGCAGTCGGACAGCTCGAAGCGACAACATCGGTCGTATGCACCGAGGCTTTCAATATTGCTTGTTCTTTATAAGTTCTTTGGGAATTCCACCACGAATTGGCATTGATTAGATTGCAACTTCCTGCAAACGGATCGATTTTGGTAGCAGCGGTGTTGCCGCTCCATACTTCAAAATGAAGGTGTGGCCCCGAAGAACTTCCCGAACTCCCGACAATCCCTAAATATTCTCCCTGTGCCACAGCATCGCCAATCGCTTTGGAGCGTTGTCAGCCGGATGTGAGCAGAGCGCGGCAAGCGTTATAACACCCGTCAGCATGGCAATTCGAGTTGCCGAAGCCGTTCATAGAAACCGGACGCCAAC
>JBBRXW010000375.1:0-2145 GCA_038238295.1 Flavobacteriales bacterium
CGCACGTAACTTCCTACATAGAAGTTGATGTGACGAATTTGGTGAATTGGCGAAATGCCAACAAAGAGGCGTTTCAAAAGAACCACAACGAAAAACTAACGTTCACGCCGATTTTTGTCGATGCCGTTGCTAAAGGCATTCAAGACTTCCCACTGATAAATGTCTCGGTCGATGGGAGGAATATTATCGTTCACAGCGACATTAATATTGGAATGGCAACGGCTTTACCATCTGGAAACTTAATCGTTCCAGTGGTGAAAAATGCGAACGAAAAGAACTTATCCGAACTCGCGAAAATCGTCAATCATTTGGCGGAGAGTTCTAGAAATAATAAGCTCAAGCCTGACGAAGTGCAAGGAAGTACCTTTACGATTTCGAATGTCGGCACCTTTGGAAGTTTGATGGGAACGCCCATTATCAACCAACCTGAAGTCGCGATTTTGGCTTTTGGAATTATCAAAAAACGCCCGGAAGTTATTTCAACAGAAAATGGGGATGAGATTGCGATACGCAGCATGATGTACCTTTCGCTATCCTTCGACCACCGTGTCGTAGACGGATTTTTAGGGGGTTCATTCCTCAGAAAAGTAGGCGATTATTTAGAACAATTTGACCACAACAACACACTATAAAATAAGAGTATGCAGATCAAAGAAACTATCAAACACAGTACAAGAGCGCACGAAATCGATATTAATAACATTCCGATGGGAATTGCCTTTACCGATCACATGTTTGTTTGCGATTATGAAAACGGACAATGGAACAACCCGAGAATTGAGCCTTTGGAAACCATTCCTACACATCCGGCAGCAATGGCGTTGCATTATGGCCAGGCAATTTTTGAAGGCTTAAAAGCGACATTAGGCAAAGACGAAATGCCCTTGTTATTCCGCCCGGATCAAAACGCAAAACGGTTGAATTTTAGCGCCGACCGTATGGGAATGCCAGCATTTCCTGAAGATTTATTCGTAGAAGGATTGAAGCGATTGGTCGCTATAGAAAAAGAATGGATTCCAACGCAAGATGGAAGCGCGTTATACCTGCGGCCATTTATGTATGCCGATGAAGCGTTTATCGGAATGCGTGCCGCGACGAAATATAAGTTTATCATTTTCGCTTCCCCAAGTGGACCTTTTTTTAGTAAACCGATAAAGTTGTGGGCGGAAACTCAATACATCCGAGCCGCCAATGGCGGAACAGGAGAAGCTAAAGCGGCAGGAAATTATGCGGCGGCAATCCGACCAACTGAGATGGCAAAAGCGAAAGGGTACGATCAAGTTTTGTGGCTGGACGCCAAAGAATTTGAGTATGTACAGGAATGCGGCACGATGAATATTTTCTTTAAGATTAACGGGAAATTCATCACACCAAATCTTGCTGGTTCGGTTTTAAATGGCATTACCCGTTTGAGCGTGATAGATTTGCTTCGCGATAAAGGATTTGAAGTGACCGAAAGACCGGTTTCAATGAAAGAAATCGTCGAGGCTTTTGATTCCGGTACTTTAGAAGAAGCATTTGGAGCGGGAACAGCAGTTTCAATCGCAGCAGTGGAGGAAATCGGATTTAAGGATATGAAAATTACATTTCCTGCCAATGCTCCCGTTGGAAAGGATATTAAAGCGACGATGGATGCCATCAAGACACAAAAGATCGAAGATAAATTCGGATGGATTGTAAAGGTTGATTTGACCGTCAAAGCGTAATAGAAAATAAAGCGCAGCCTGGATAGTAGTGAAAATCCTTTTGTGACACGAGCAGCGCGACTCGCGTAGCAAATATAATGGAACAAAAGATTGTAACGAATAGCCGGAATTGTCTGCCCAAAAATAAAAAGTTAATGGAAATTGCTGAAGTAACATTGAACAAAATCATTTTAGAAAAAGCGTTTGCAACAATGGCCACCGCGAAAGCGATGACGGAATTGTACGAAGCCAATTTTAAAACGGTTTCGAAATACGTACATGCAACCTCGCGCGGCCATGAAGCCATTCAGATTGCGCTCGCTATGCAGTTGTTGCCGCAGGATTATGCTTTTCCGTACTATCGTGATGATGCGATGTTGCTCGGAATTGGCATGCAGCCGTATGATTTGATGCTGCAATTGATGGCGAAACGCGACGATCCATTTTCGGGTGGACGAAC
>JBBRXW010000376.1:0-2139 GCA_038238295.1 Flavobacteriales bacterium
GATATTCAGCATGTTCAGGCAGTTTTTTATAGTCCTGATAAATTGCTCTTACCGTGGAACAAACTAACTTTTCAAATGAAAAAACCGGGATTGGTGATGCTGAAAAAATCGGGAAATAAATTGATTATTGATTATTGCCAGCCTACGCAGAAAAAACACATTGAGCTGATGCTTGATGGCAATACTGATTTTAAGAATGAAGAAATTGAAGTTATTAATATAAAATAAATTTGATTCATAAAAATAACTATAATACATTATAATTAGAGCATGAAAAAAATAACATTAATCTTATTGGTCACAGCTTTTGCTTTTAACGCACAAGCTCAATCTGATAAAAGCGAAAAAACGTATTGGAATGAAGGTAGTCAGTTAGTTTCGTATCGGCTACCACCACCACCAATAGGTTATAAACCAACTTTTATCGACCTCGACAACGATGGCGATCCCGATGTGCTCCGAAGCATTACCTACAAAGACATTCCGGTACAGTGGATCGACGACGACGATGATATGAAATGGACTGATTTGGAAGGTGATACTGACAACGATTGCTTGATGATTGACCGCAACCGCGATGGCAAGTACGGTAGTTATGGTGATTTAATTATCGATTGGATAAGTGCCGATGGAGTGAAGGCTGACCTGCAAGTAGTGGTGGAGAATGATGCCGAAGAAAACAAGTTGAAACCATGGGGAGGCGGTCATTTTATGTGGATGATTGATACAGATAACGACAATGTTTTCAATTATATAGATTGGAATACATTTGGACTTAGAGCTTGGATGCACAACGGGGTTGCCGATTTTTTTAAAGATTACAACGGGAAATCGGCGTTTATGAAGATGCACTCTGAGCCCGCAAAATTCAACGATACGAGGTTAAACTGGGAAAACCCATTTCTGTTTTATGATCCCGATAACGATGGGTTGAGCGAAATGGCTATCCGGTTGGTAGACACGCCGGAATCCATTCCAGGCACTCAAAACCAAAAAGAAGTAACCATGTTTGATGGCAAAATGGATTGGGTGTCTATTGCGTTGGATATGGATAACGACAACAATGTGGGACGTGAGTTCGATTTTGATATGACGTTAAGTTTCCGGGGAAAGGGTTTCGATTACATGGACCAAAAACATGTTTTTAAAAACATGCGGGGTTTGCCCGAAGCAGATACATTTTTTATCGATCCGAGATGGCGACAAATGACTGAATTGATTTATCCCAATCATGAAGCAGCGTGGGATTTGATTTTTAAGCGGGGTGATTGGCAGCAGGTATATTTTGTTTGGGATGAAGACGACGATTGTTTGCGCTGGGAGCGGGTGGAATTGTATGAGCCGCTGAACCCTTTTAAAATTGGTCAGGACAAAGGCGGGATAGACAACCACCGCCAGGCCGATGCTTCGGGTGACCGTGGCGAATGGGACTTGGATAATTCAGGAAAGGGGAATTTGTATATCGGGCGATTCGACAATAAGATTCACCTTTTTGGCGCCGAGTGGGGATGTTGGAGAATTGATCAGCCAGGATTGTCGTTTCAGGGAATGGGTGGCATTTATGAAAATTATGGTCCGGGCAGGTCGCAAACTGAACCTAAAAAGTTTGCCACAATAAAATATACCGATACCGATAAAAACGGATTTCTCGACAAAATTGAGTACGATATTGATGGCGACACTTTGTTCGAACATACCGTTTCTTTGAAGAACCTGGGCATTGACGATAAATGCGAGGTTGTTAATACGGCTGGAATGAAATATGCCGATTTTGTAAAGTTGAAAACCAAAATGGCAACCAATCAGTGGAAAAATGCTGAACAGGCAATGAAAGTTGCCCGTGGAAAAGGTCTTGATTTGTCTTGGTACGCTTTGATGATGAACCCAAAATCGGTTCGCGAAAAAAGTAACTATGGCTACTGGTTGCAGTATTATATCTACCGCGACTTAATGGATAAAGCTTTGCGTGAAAAGGATACCGCTTTTCTCAATAAGTTAGATAAAGCCTATTATTCAGGAAATTGGAATCAATTATTTTAAAATATCACATAACAAATAGCAAAAATGAAAAAAATATTCTTAACGGTTTCATGTGCGTTCCTGCTTGCATTTTTGATACCCACAAATGGATTATTAGCA
>JBBRXW010000377.1:0-2130 GCA_038238295.1 Flavobacteriales bacterium
AATTCAAAAATAATCTTTTTATTTTAGCGTTTTAATTTTTGGTTTGATTTTTGAAACCGTCGCAATACACTAAAAAAAAATAGTTATGAAAAAATTACTTTTAATGCTCACAGTTGTCGCAACAACAATACTATCAAGTTGTACAGGACCAGAAGGCCCAAGAGGAGCAGCCGGCCCGGAATCCGAAGTTTTTGAACTCCGTAATGTAAACTTCACTTTAGATTCGAATAACGAATATACCATTTATCGTCAATTGAATCCACAAATACTGCTCGCCGATAATATCCTGATTTACCGTTTATCAGGAACCATTGATTCGCAAACGCCGATTTGGCAACAAATTCCAAGAACATTATATTTAACCGGAGGTGAATTAGACTATGATTTTGATTTTAGTAAAGAAGACTTCACAATTTACGCCGGTGGAACGTATCCAATAGTGCCGACTACATCATACATCAATAATCAAACATTTAGAATAGTAATTATCCCGGGCTATTTGTCGAATAAAGGTACAAAATCTTTTGTCAATTTTGATGATTACAATGCAGTTGCAAAAGCCTATCACATTGACGAGATTAAAATTAAAACTTTGAATTAAATTGCCATAATTAATTTAATACTGAAAAACCGTTTCAATTGAAACGGTTTTTTTATGCCAAATGATTATGCATTCTTTTTTGAATCTTTATACAAAGAAATCAAAACTCCAATTACCAGGGCGATAGCAATAAAACCTAATGAAATCCCTTCAGAAATCTCATAATACGCATGCAACAGCATTTTTATTCCAACGAAACTTAAAATAGCTATAAGGCTGTATTCTAAATAGGAAAATTTCTCCAGCATGTTTGCCAAGAAAAAATACATAGAACGCAAACCAAGAATAGCAAAAATATTCGAACTCAATACTAAAAATGGATCGGAAGTAATGGCTAAAATTGCCGGAACACTATCCATGGCAAAAACAACATCCATAATTTCGATGACAATTAAAGCTATGAAGAGTGGAGTTGCATAGGTTTTTAAGTTTATTTTGATGAAGAAACTGGCTTCGTCCGTATGCTGTGTTATTGGAATGACGCGACTAAGCATTTTATAAATGCCGGAATTCTTAGGATCAAATGCGGTTTCTTCTTTGGTAAACAACATCTTCAACGCGGTGAAAATTAAAAAAGCACCAAACACGTAAGACGTCCAACTGAATTTATTGATGAGCATGACGCCAAAGAAAATCATGAAACCTCTAAAAACAATAGCGCCGATGATTCCCCAAAACAAAATGCGGTGTTGAAATTTTTGATCAATCCTGAAAGCACTAAAGATAATCGCAATCACAAAAATATTATCGATACTCAGTGACAACTCAATCAGATATCCGGTGATGTATTTGACCATCGCGGTAGCCGGTTTCAGATGATCAGGATTCGCAACAAATCCGCAACGATACACCCAATAGATGATGCCCGAAAAGATAAATGATAAAGTCACCCAAACGGCAGTCCATTTACTGGCTTCTTTTGTCGTAATCACATGTGGCGTTTTATTGAATATCCCCAAATCCAACGCAAGAAAAATAGCTACGGTGACAAAAAACAAGATCCAGACAACCATGAAATTAAAATTAAATGCAATTACAAATATAACCCATCAAGATTGAACGGCAAGTTAATTATATACTAATGTCGCTGGTCTATTTTTTAGTACATTTTATCGAATTGCCATTTTTACCCTATAAAAAATAGGGGTATAAATATTTTAATATATAAATTTTTTTATATTTGCATCAAATTATATAGGGTATAACTTTTAAAATTATTTTTTATGGCAACATTACGTTTTCAAGCTTTAAAAGAAGCATCAAACAGAATTCCAGTAAAATTTGAAGAAACCGACAGAAAATCAACCCTCTTCGGTTCCAATGTTTTTAATGATAAAGCAATGAAGCAGTTTTTGACTTCGGACGCTTTCAAAGGAGTTCGTGATGCCGTTCAGCACGGAACAAAAATCGACAGAAAGTTAGCCGATTATATTGCCATGGGTATGAAAGAATGGGCTTTGTCGAAAGGAGTAACGCATTACACACACTGGTTTCAGCCCTTAACAGGCGCAACGGCAGAGAAGCATGAC
>JBBRXW010000378.1:0-2128 GCA_038238295.1 Flavobacteriales bacterium
CTTTTCCAATCATAATCACGGAATTCATCCCATTCGGTCAGTATGGCTATGGCATGCGCATTTTTACAAGCCTCATACGGATCGTCACAAACTACGATTCCTTTATCGATGGCATCGGAAGAGGTTGAATTCAGATAAAGTAAGTCCGAAACCACTTGTTTGGTTTTCACTTGTGGATCGAAAACAGCAATATTTGCCTGTTCGTGCAATAGGTAATCCGCAACATTGATCGCAGCAGATTCACGCGTATCGTTGGTGTCTTTTTTGAAAGCCCAGCCTAAAAAAGTAATTTTTTTACCGGCAACAGTATTGTATAATGTCTGGACGATATTGTGCGAAAATCTTCTTTTTTGATGGTCGTTCATTATCACCACCTGTTCCCAATAATCCGCTACTTCATTCAAACCATACGATTTGGCGATATACACTAAATTGAGAATGTCTTTCTGAAAACACGAGCCTCCAAAACCTACGGACGCTTTCAAAAATTTTGAACCAATACGGCTGTCCATTCCAATCGCTTTGGCTACTTCATTGACGTCTGCTTCTGTTTTTTCACACAACTCCGACATCGCATTGATTGAGGAAACACGTTGTGCAAGAAACGCATTGGCGGTTAGTTTCGACAATTCGGAAGACCAAAGATTGGTCGTTAAAATATTTTTGGCTGGAACCCAATTGGCATATACTTCTACTAATGAATTGATCGCTTCCTGCCCTTCTATCGAATTATTTCCGCCAATCAAAACCCTGTCCGGATTCAATAAATCCTGGACTGCGGTTCCTTCTGCTAGAAATTCCGGGTTTGATAAAATCTGAAACTGAACTCCATTTCCCGTATTGTCTAATATATTCTTAATTGCCTCAGCGGTACGCACCGGCAAGGTAGATTTTTCCACTACGATCTTGTTGTCTTTGGCTACCGATGCAATTTGACGGGCACAAAGTTCGATATATTTCAAATCAGCCGCCATTCCTTTTCCTAGTCCATAGGTTTTAGTCGGCGTATTCACAGAAATAAAAATCATCTGTGCTTCATCGATCGCTTTCTCGACTTCGGTCGTAAAAAAAAGGTTTCGCCCTCTAGCTTCTGCCACCAAATCGCTCAAGCCCGGTTCATAAATCGGAATATTATTAGCATCCGGATCATTCCAAGCTGCAATTCTTTCTTCATTCAAATCGACAACGGTAACTTTTATATGTGGGCATTTTTGAGCAATAACTGCCATCGTTGGCCCTCCGACATAACCTGCCCCAATACAACAAATAGAATTAATCTTCATGGTTTTTATTTATTTGCTTGTATGCGTATTATTATAATTTTCCGTCTGCGTTTTTAAGGATTCCTTTGACGTCATAAAGTACCGCATTTTCTTTTTTAATAGCATCGTAATCGATCTCCTTAAAATTATCGTGTGCAACGCCTAAGACTATGGCATCGTATTTTTGATTTGGCAAGGTATCAACCGTCACCAAACCATATTCATGTTTTACTTCAGCAGGATTGGCCCACGGATCATAGATATGCACCTTAATGCCATAATCGGCAAGGCATGAAATGACATCTACGATTTTAGTATTGCGGACGTCAGGGCAGTTTTCTTTGAAAGTAATACCCAACATCAACAATTGTGCGCCATTGACGACCACGCCTTTTTTAATCATCAGTTTGACCACCTGCGAAGCTACATATTCGCCCATGCTATCATTTAGCCTGCGTCCGGCCAAAATAATTTCCGGATGGTATCCCATTTCCTGAGCTTTTTGCGCCAAATAATATGGATCGACACCGATGCAATGCCCGCCAACCAAACCGGGTTTGAATGGAAGGAAGTTCCATTTTGTACCGGCAGCTTCTAGAACCGCATGTGTATCGATACCTAAAATATTGAATATTTTGGAGAGTTCATTAACAAACGCAATATTAATATCGCGCTGAGAATTTTCAATTACTTTCGCGGCTTCGGCTACTTTGATCGTTGGCGCTAAATGCGTTCCGGCGACAATCACCGATTGGTATAATTCGTTTACTTTTATTCCTATTTCAGGAGTGGATCCTGCTGTTACTTTCAATATTTTTTCAACGGTATGCTCCTTATCTCCCGGATTGATTCGCTCTGGAGAGTAC
>JBBRXW010000379.1:0-2123 GCA_038238295.1 Flavobacteriales bacterium
AGATTGTTTTTTTCTTTGAGTGCCAATTCATATTTATTGCTATCGAAATAGACCGAAAACTGTTCCTGTGAAAAAGCAGTGATCGAGAATAGAAAAAATATACCAATACATATGAGTTTTTTCATCAGTTGTTTTGAATGATTTTACTACTAGTAAAAGTACACAATATTAAATTTATGAAAAAAAGTATTCAGAATTAAAATTCGTTGGATACCATTATTTGCATTTTTAAAGGGATTATATGCCTCAGCACTGAAATAGAGTAAAAAAAACCTGCTCCATTTGAAGCAGGTTTTTTATAAACACAATTACTATTTCGTGAACAATAATTCTCTGTATTTGGTTAATGTCCAAACCTCATCGTCCACCAATAGCTCTAATTTATCGCAGTGGTCGCGGATGATTTCGAAGTAGGGTTTGACTTTCTCACAGTACATTTCCGCCATTTTTTGCGCATCGGTTAACGCATTGGCTTTACGTCGGGCTTCAGTCATTTCTTCTACTTTGGTATTGATACCTTCGATATGGGATGAAATTTCCTTGATTAAAACGATTTGTTCTTTGGCGATTTTTTCAAAGCTAGAACCGAAGATTTCTTTCAATCCACGTACGTTTTCTATTAGCGTATTTTGATATCGAATCGCTGTTGGAACCACGTGGTTTCTAGCAATATCACCCAAAACTCTACCTTCAATCTGGATTTTCTTAGTGTATTCTTCGAGTTCAATTTCATAACGTGCTTCGACTTCAACATGGTTCATGATGCCCATTTCTGAGAACAAATCCAATGCTTGTTTAGAGGCTCTCGCTTTCAAAGCTTCAGGAGTTGTTTTGAAATTACTTAATCCACGTTTCGCCGCTTCTTTTTCCCAAGCGTCACTATATCCGTCGCCTTCGAAAAGGATTTTCTTCGATTGTTTGATATACTCGCGCAAGACATTGAAAATCGCTTCGTCTTTCTTCAAATCTTTTTTATCGATTAAGGTGTCTACAGCAACTTTAAAGTCTTTCAATTGTTTGGCAACGATGGTATTCAAAGTTGTCATCGCATTGGAACAGTTGGCAGAAGAACCTACCGCTCTGAACTCAAATTTATTTCCGGTAAACGCAAATGGCGACGTTCTATTTCTGTCGGTATTATCCAAAAGTACATCTGGAATTTTACCTACGACGTTCAATTTTAAGTCGGTTTTTTCTTCAGGAGATAATTTGCCAGTGGTCACACCTTCTAATTCTGCCAATACTTTTGTTAATTGTTCCCCGATGAAAACAGAGATGATTGCTGGCGGCGCTTCATTCGCTCCCAATCGGTGATCGTTACTTGCGGTCGCGATAGAACCTCTCAACAAGGCTTCATAATCATTTACCGCTTTGATCGTATTGATAAAGAATGTCAAAAATTGCAGGTTGCTCATTGGTGTTTTGCTCGGACTTAATAGATTCACACCCGTATCCGTTGCTAACGACCAGTTGTTGTGTTTCCCTGAACCGTTGACACCTTTGAATGGTTTTTCGTGAAACAACACTGTAAAATCATGACGTTCTGCTACTTTTTGCATGACATCCATTAATAAGCAATTGTGGTCTACCGCTAAATTGGTTTCTTCGAAAATCGGCGCCAATTCAAATTGATTTGGTGCTACTTCATTGTGACGGGTTTTTACCGGAATCCCTAACAGCATACATTCTTGCTCTAAATCTCTCATATACGTTAAGGCACGCGTTGGAATAGAACCGAAATAATGGTCGTCTAATTGTTGTCCTTTCGCAGAAGTGTGTCCCAATAACGTTCGTCCGGTCATCATTAAATCATGACGGGAATTCGCCAACGATTTATCGACTAAGAAATATTCTTGTTCCCAACCTAAAGTGGCGGTTACTTTCTTTACATTTTTATCGAAATATTTACAAACATCCGTCGCAGCATCATCCATCGCGGATAAAGCACGCAATAATGGAATCTTATTATCTAACGCTTCACCAGTATATGAAATGAAAACCGTCGGAATACACAAGGTCGTTCCGAAGATAAAAGCTGGAGAAGTCGGATCCCAAGCAGTATAGCCTCTGGCTTCGAAAGTATTTCTGATACCACCATTCGGGAAGCTTGAGGCATCGGGTTC
>JBBRXW010000380.1:0-2118 GCA_038238295.1 Flavobacteriales bacterium
CAAAAATTATTCGGAACAATATGATGTCTCCGATAATAATGGAGATGGTCGACTAGATTATAATTCAAGATCGCCCTATACTTTTGGTAATTATTCGATTTCAACGAACTTAATCCGCACAGCGTTTAGCAAAAGCGATGAAAACACATCGTCGGCTTTTGATGATTTTAAAAACAACCGTTTGATTATTGCCGATCGTCTGGCAGAGTTTTATTATGCTGGTGCTCCGATTCCAAGATATGGTGATGCGGCGAACCCGATTCCACCACCGACCGATCCGAAGTACGATATTTATGTCGCCAATGAAGGCTTCCCAATTGGTTTAGGAAAAAACAATCAGGCAGTTTTAATTCCATCCTTCCTGGCAGCGTATAGCGGAAAAGATGCAGGATCCGTTTCGTTAAAAACTTTCCGGGACACGCCGATACCGAACTGGACCATCAAGTATACTGGTCTGATGCGTTATAAGTTTTTCAAGGACCGATTCAAACGATTCTCCCTTCAGAACACCTATAAAGCGTCGTATACCATCAATTCGTTCCGCTCTAATTTCGAATATGATAAAGACCCGAACGGAGTAGATCAGGGTGGCAACTTATTTAATAAAACGCTAATTTCAAACATCAATCTGGTAGAGCAATTCAACCCGTTGATTCGTGTTGATTTTGAAATGAAAAACTCGGTGAAGATTTTGGCTGAAATGAAGAAAGACCGCGCAATGTCGATGAGTTTTGATAACAATCTTTTGACCGAAGTTAAAGGCGTCGAATATATTGTCGGTCTCGGATACCGCATCAAGGATGTAATTTTTTCATCTAAACTTGCCGACAATCCTACCGGAATTATCAAAAGTGATATCAATATAAAAATCGATGCGTCGTATAGAAATAGTAAAACCATTGTGCGCTACCTTGATTACAACAACAATCAGTTGTCAGGTGGGCAAAACCTCTGGTCGGCAAAACTAACCGCGGATTATTCCTTCAGTAAAAACCTGACGGTAATTTTCTACTACGATCATTCGTTCTCGAAAGCGGTAATATCGACATCTTTCCCGACGACCAACATTCGATCCGGATTTACGATGCGTTATAATTTCGGAAATTAAATCAATTATTCTTGAATGGCATCATCGTACCTGTTACTTTTGTTGTTCGAAAAATTAAAGTGAAATACCATAAATAAAATGAATATACCAGCAAATTTAAAATACACCAAAGACCACGAATGGGTGCTGTTGGAAGGAGAAATAGCCACTGTTGGCATCACCGATTTTGCACAAAAAGAATTAGGAGACATTGTATATGTTGAAGTCGAAACATTAGACCAATCGCTTGAAAAAGATGAGGTTTTCGGAACTGTCGAAGCGGTAAAAACAGTATCGGATTTGTTCCAGCCTGTTGCCGGTGAAATTGTTGAGTTTAATGATTCCTTAGAAAGCAATCCCGAAATTGTCAATAGCGATCCGTACGGAAAAGGTTGGATGATAAAAGTGAAAGTCGATAATGTAGCGGACGTAGCAGCATTACTTTCAAGCGAAGATTATAAGGCACTTGTTGGCGCATAATACGATATTCCGCTGGCTGGCAATTCTCTGGACGCTGCTCATTGCCGTTTTGTGCTTGGTCCGTTTCGATGAGCTGCCGAAGATTGGTATGGAAGTCAACAACGTCGACAAATACATCCATTTTATTTTTCATTTTGTATTTACGGTTCTTTGGTTTTTGGTATTAAAGGACCATAATGAAAAGAAACGTGGTTTGTTGTTTACGATTTTTGCGACTTCATTATTGTATGGAATTGCAATTGAGATTGCGCAAGGAGTTTTTACAACAACCCGGACTGCCGATTTATCGGATGTGATTGCAAATGTTTGCGGCTCAGCAACGGCCATTGGAATACTTGCTTTGTCCCGAAGATTTAAAAATTAATTCAAAGAAAAATGATCCCGCATCTGTGGGATTTTTTTATTTTTATACCATGAATATAAAACAATACCTCGATTCGACTTATTTGAAAACCGCCAGCCAAGCCGGACTATCTGAAAAAGAGAATACTGACATGGCTAAAAAGTTTATTCAGGAAGCCATTGATGAAGAATTCAAACTCATCATGATC
>JBBRXW010000381.1:0-2117 GCA_038238295.1 Flavobacteriales bacterium
AACGCTGCACGATTACTGCTAACTGCCCACGACTGAAAACGGCTTACTTATTCTTCTTCGCCTTAATCATCATTTCCAACATGTCCCACATTTCTTCCGGAATCTGTTCTAGCAAATTGAATTGCCCGGCACCTTTCAGCCATTCACCACCATCAATGACCACTACTTCCCCGTTGATGTACGCCGAGAAATCGGAAACCAGATATGCCGCTAGATTTGCCAATTCCTGATGATCGCCGACCCGTTTCAACGGCACTTTCTTCGCCATATCAAACTTCTCTGCCAAATCCCCGGGAAGCAATCGGTCCCAAGCACCTTTGGTAGGAAAAGGCCCGGGTGCAATCGCATTAGAACGGATTCCGTACTTCGCCCATTCTACAGCCAAACTTCGCGTCATCGCCAAAACGCCAGCTTTCGCGGTAGCACTCGGAACAACATAGGCCGAGCCGGTAAAAGCATACGTGGTGACAATATTTAAAATCGTTGCGGACTCCTGCTTCGTATCAATCCAGTGTTTTCCGAAAGCGAGCGTGCAGTTTTTGGAGCCTTTCAAAACGATGTCAATCACCGTATCAAAGGCATTCGCGGACAAACGTTCGGTTGGTGAAATAAAATTCCCTGCGGCATTATTCAATAAAACATCCACTTTTCCGAATGTTTTCAAAACTTGCTGCAGCATGTTTTCGACTTCTTCATAATGGCGGACATCGCACTGCACCGGCAGACAAGAGCTGCCCGTTTTTTGTTCGAGCTCGTTGGCGGTATTTTTTAGCTTTTCGAGATCGCGAGAAGTAATCGCTACCTGCGCTCCGAGTTCCAGGAAATACTGTGTCATCGCTTTACCCAGGCCGCTTCCACCGCCGGTTACTACAATTACTTTTCCTTTCAAAGCGTCGTCACGAAGCATTTTTTGTGTAAAATCCATGATTCTAGTTTTATTCTATAATTAGTTTTTGTGTATAACTTCGTTGACTGGTATTGATTACCACCAGATATATTCCTTTTTGAAATCCGCTTACATCGAGAATCAACGAAGTTCCAGACTGATTTTTTCGTTCCAAAACAAGTCTTCCTTGCGCATTGAGCAGTTTGACATTAACATCATTTTTGAATTCATTCCAGGATAGCGTTACTTTATTCGAAGCCGGATTAGGAAATAGCACCATCGATTTCAAATCGTAAATCGGAATATTTAAATTGCATGAAGGCGATTGTGTCCAACTAAAAGTGCCAATTCCGGATGTACTTTCATTATATAATGCATTGCCGCCACGGTTCGAATAATTCATATTGCAATAAGTTCCATTGCCGTTAGGGGCATTTACAAAGAGTAAAAATTGACCTCTACTCCAACTAGTATTATTCAGCACATTGTTATATGGATATTCTTTTCCTGTACCATTAGCAGTAATAGTTTCAAAAGAAAGATTGTAGATTCCGTCTCCTGATTTTTTTTGAATAAAAAGGGCATCATTCTTAGAATCGAGAATATCGATATTGGAAAATTTTACATTACGTACTCGAGTGCCGGCATTATTGGAACAAAAAATATCGATAGCCCCTACTTGCCCGTTGAATAAATCATTGAAAGTACCACAATTAATTATGGTGATGTCATGCAGTTCATGCAAGCCCAAGCTATTAAATCCAGCACCTGCAAACGAATTGCTAATTCGAATTCCGGATTCCAGATTGTCTTTGATAATCAAATCGTAAGCTTTGTTGTTTTTCCCGCCATAAATAGCCAAACCCGATGCACGCCAACAGTTTTCAGAAGTATTATTTCGAAACGTATTGTTGATGCATTCTTGGTTATTGGCACACCAAATCGCCTGGTCGTCATCGCCGTTATTTCTGAAATTACAATGCTCAACAATTGCATTAGAAGTTCCTTTGCAAAGATTGATTCCATCGGCGTAATTGTTTCTGAAGCGGCAATTAGTAAGTAAAAATCCATCTGCAATAGCTGGTCCACCAACGTTGTATTGCGCTATCCAAGCGCCACATTCAAAATGCTCTGCCCATATATTTTTAATGACTGAAGTAGCACTATACACACCATTAATCGCTTTATAAGAATTGCTTCTTGAAGCCGAATTGGTCGTCAAATACAAATC
>JBBRXW010000382.1:0-2109 GCA_038238295.1 Flavobacteriales bacterium
GGGGCGTAGAACGTTTGTATAATGCCGGAATCAAAAAGCTTGGTGTTATTCACAGGGGATTTTCGACGTATGAAAAAACGAAATACCGAAACATTCCGGAATGGCAGATTGCAATCGAATTGCAAAGTCGTTTTCCGGATTTGCCGCTCATTTGTGATCCGTCGCATATTACCGGCCGTCGCGATATGATTCTGGAAGTGTCGCAGCAGGCACTCGATTTGAACTACGATGGATTGATTATCGAAACGCACATCGATCCGGACCATGCTTGGAGTGATGCAGCGCAACAGGTTACTCCAACAGCATTGAAACAAATTTTTGAGGATTTGCGCATCCGAAAAATGACAACTGAAGAAGACGATTATAATATCGAAATGATAAAACTGCGCGCCAACATCGACATTGCCGATAGCAAATTGTTAGAGATTCTGGGCAACCGGATGAAAGTTGCTGAAAAGATTGGAGCGTTGAAAAAAGAGAAAAATGTTGCGGTACTACAGAACAAACGGTGGAATGAGATTTTGGGCAAAATGATTCTCGATGGAGAAGACAAGGGGTTGAGCGAAGAATTCATCTTGAGATTATTCAAGGCTATCCACCAGGAAAGCATCAGCCATCAGGAGAAGATTATTAATTCTTAATTTTAAATACTACCGAGATTTACTGTAATTTTGCGGTTCAAAAGTAAAGGATGACAGGAGTCGTATATAAATCTACTGGAAGCTGGTATACCGTAAAATCCCTAGAGGGCGATTTTATGGAATGCCGTATGAAAGGAAAGTTCCGCATGAAAGGGATTAAAAGCACCAACCCAATAGCGGTGGGAGATATCGTTGATTATGAGCTGGAAGAAACTTCGGACACCACTACAGGAACGATTCATAAAATTCACGGACGGAAAAATTATATTGTCCGAAAATCGGTCAATTTATCAAAGCAATTGCACATCATTGCATCGAATATCGATCAGGTTTTTCTGTTGATAACGATTAATAATCCACCGACGACGACCAGTTTTATCGATCGTTTTTTGGTAACCGCAGAAGCGTACGGTATCGAAGCAGTTTTGGTATTCAATAAGATTGATACCTACGATGACGCGACTTCCGATGAGCAATTGTACCTGCAGCATGTGTATCAGGAAATTGGGTATAAATCCCTTAGAGTTTCTTCTACCAAAAGCAAAGGTATCGAGACACTACAGGAAATGATGGTTGGAAAAGTCAGTATGTTTTCCGGACATTCCGGTGTTGGAAAATCAACTTTAGTCAATGCCCTCGAACCGACTTTACATTTAAAAACGACTGAAATTTCAGAGCAAAGCAAACAAGGACAGCACACCACAACTTTTGCTGAGATGTATGATTTATCATTTGATGCCCGGATTATCGACACGCCCGGAATTAAAGGTTTTGGCTTGGTGGATATGCAAAAAGAAGAAATCAGCGGGTACTTTCCAGAGTTTTTTAAACGGCAGAATCAATGCAAATTCAATAACTGTCTGCACAAAGAAGAGCCGAATTGCGCTATCAAAGAGGCGTTGGAAAACAATCAGATTGCTTGGTCGCGGTATCGAAGTTATCTTCAAATCTTAGAAGGTGATGACGAACATTACCGGACGGATATTCATAACGACGAACGCATTGCCAGCGATCAAACCAGAAAATCCTAACTGATTTATGAAAGTTGTCATTCAAAGAGTTTCCCAAGCTTCAGTTACTATTGAAGAAAGAATAGTAGCGGCAATCCAAATAGGATTGTTAGTGTTAGTGGGCGTTGAAGACGACGATACGAAGGAAGACATCGATTGGCTAGTCAACAAAATTGTCAACCTTCGAATATTCGGAGATGCGAATCAAGTGATGAATGTATCGGTAAAAGATATTGGCGGCGACATCATTGTGGTTAGCCAGTTTACGCTGCATGCCTCTACTAAAAAAGGCAATCGTCCGTCGTATCTGAAAGCGGCAAAGCCTGAAATTTCTATTCCGATGTACGAAAATTTTGTGACTCATTTAGAAGTGGCTTTAGGAAAAAAAATACCCACCGGAATATTTGCTGCCGATATGAAAGTGTCGCTGTTAAACGACGGCCCGGTGACGATTATTA
>JBBRXW010000383.1:0-2081 GCA_038238295.1 Flavobacteriales bacterium
ACTTCATTCTTTTCAAAAATAACTTGATCTTTAGAACTTTTAAATGTAATGTTTTTCGAAGCGAGATATTCATAAACTGCTTTATCGCGGACTCTAGCATATGGCTCGTAATCGCGGTTGGCGTATAATGTATGAATCGAATGCTCTTCGGTGAGTTGGGTGATGATTTCCAAAGGATTGCCATAAAAAACAGCCAAAGACTTTCCGACAGCTTTCAATTTTTCATTTATTTCTGAAAGCAAATTATGAATGAAAGAAACGCGAGCGTCATCTTTCGGCAATTCTTCGAGGATGATTTCATCAAAAATAAAAATAGGCAGCACAGTTTCGCCACTTTGTAAAGCTTCAAAAAAACCTTTATTATCTTCAACGCGTAAATCCCGACGAAACCAGAAAATGTTCATGATTCACTATTTAAAGCGCCGAAAAGTGCTATTAATTTTTTGCGACGGTATTCGAAAATTTCATCCAATTTTGGTTTAACAAGAATGGGATGTAGGAGTTGCCCAATCACTCCAAATGGAATTTTATAATTAATAATATCTTCCATCTCAACGCCTCCTGGGATTTCCTTTATAAAATGTTTGTGATGCCAGAAAGCATAAGGTCCAAACCGTTGTTCATCAACAAAGTAGCGCTGGTATTCTACATGAGTAATTTCGGTGACCCATTGGGATTTAATTCCATAAACCGGAGTAACTATATACTGAATAATCTGCCCTGGAAACATTTCTTTTTCTGCTCCTGAGGCAATAAAAAAGCCCATATATTCTGGCGTGATGGTTTTCAAATTTTTGGGATCTGCGAGAAATTTCCAAGCGACATCTAATGTAATTGGTAATTGTTGTTTGCTTTTTCGGGTATAAATTTTCATGGTGTAAAGATACTTAAAGTGTTTACTATTTTTATTAAAAAGCTAAACAAAATTGTATTGGTAATTAAGGATTTATTAACATTTTTAAGGTATTGAATTTGTAAATTTGAGAAAACTAAACGAATACACTTATGAAAAAACTGATCTTAGCCTTTACATTCCTATTGGCTTCTTACGCTATTGAAGCGCAGGTGAAAATACCGCAACCGAGTCCAAAATCAACTTTAGAACAGACCGTCGGCCTGACCAACGTAGTCATTGATTACTCGCGTCCAAGCATGAAAGGGAGAACCATATTTGGAGATTTGGTTCCATTTGGTAAAATATGGAGAACGGGTGCCAATGAAAACACGACAATCTCATTTAGTGATGATGTTATGATTGATGGGCAAACCTTAAAAAAAGGGAAATACGCACTTTATACAATGCCTAAAGCGGAAAATTGGGATGTAATTTTTTATACTGCTACAGACAATTGGGGGAATCCTGAAACTTGGGACGATAGTAAAGTGGCTTTACGTACTAACGTAAAATCACAAGCAGTTAATAAAACCATTGAAAGTTTTACAATCGGGATCAACAACCTCGATAATAATTTTGCTAATCTCGAATTGTCGTGGGAGAAAACGTTGGTAGTTGTTAAATTTGATGTGCCTACTTCAAAAACTGCCATGACCAGCATCGACAAAACTTTGGCAGGACCTGGTTCTGGGGATTATTATGCAGCTGCACAATACTATTTTCAATCGAATGGCGATATGAATAAAGCATTGGAGTATATCAACAAAGCTTTGGATTTGAACAAAGACAAACCGTTTTGGTACAACCGTCAAAAATCATTAATTCAAGCAAAATTAGGTGACAAGAAAGGTGCCGTTGAAAGTGCTAAACTTTCTTTAGCGGCTGCAAAAGTGGCTAAAAATGATGATTATGTGAAGATGAATAATGATAGCATCGCAGAGTGGAGTAAGAAATAATCCGTTCATAATGTAAGACGATGTACACTAATTTCTGCAAGCTATTAATAAAATTAGTGTCTTGTCGCCGATCGGCTAAGGTCTGCAGCTGTTTCTAATTTTTGATAAAGCAGCTTAATAAAATTTAGTAGAATCCCGCCTGAAAAGACGGGATTTTTTTATGTCACTGTTTTTAAAGTTCTTCCGTTGATGAATTGCAACGTTATTGATAAAACCAATGTCAGCATCGC
>JBBRXW010000384.1:0-2034 GCA_038238295.1 Flavobacteriales bacterium
CCATTATCACCAACGCAAATACTTCGATTGAAGGAGCAACACTCATTATCAAAGGTTCGGTCATTGAAGCCATCGGAAAAGGAATTGCCATTCCGCAAGGGGCGACAGTCATAGATTTGAAAGGCAAAAAAGTCATCCGTGAAAATGACGATTTCGTCTGGGTTGAAAGTCAGGCCGGTGAAAATTGGCATGAGTTTGTGTTATGGACGTTGGAACATCAGTACGGTGGACTCGAAAACATGTCGCTAATTCCTGGAAATGTCGGCACGACGCCAGTGCAAAATATTGGCGCTTACGGTACTGAGATAAAAGACACGATGGTTTTCTGTGACGCCATTGCTATCGATTCGCTAGAAATAAAAACGTTCACCGCTGCCGATTGTCAGTTCGGTTACCGTGAAAGTATTTTCAAACAGCAAGCAAAAGACCAATATATTATCACTTCGGTCATTTTTAAACTAACCAAACGCCACCATAAAATCAATACTTCTTATGGCGATATTCAAATGGAATTGGATAGAAACAACATCAGCAGTCCAACGATAAAAGACGTCAGTAATGCGGTGATTGCGATTCGTCGAAGCAAATTACCCGATCCGAAAGAACTGGGAAATAGCGGGAGTTTTTTTAAAAACCCGATTGTATCGAAGAAAGATTTCGAGAAAATACACCAGCAATTTCCTGAAATGAAATTTTATGAAGTTTCCGAAACTGAAGTCAAAGTACCTGCCGGTTGGCTGATTGAAAAGGCCGGTTTTAAAGGAAAACGTTTTGGCGATGCAGGCGTTCATAAAAACCAGGCGTTGGTGCTTGTCAATTATGGCAATGCGACGGGTCAGCAAATTCTCGCGGTTTCGAAAGATATTCAAGATACTATTTTTAAGACTTTCGGAATTCAAATTGAGGCGGAAGTCAATGTGATATAAAGTTGTAATAAATTAAATTATTAGTTAATCGATGTATATTTCTGAAAATTATAAAAATGAAAATCAACAAGAAATCATTGACTTTCTGGAAACCAACAGTTTTGGAATTTTAATCAACCAAACTGACGGAAAACCTTGGGCGACACATATCCCAATGATTTTGGGTAAAAGTGATGATGGAAAATCGATTCTATCTGGCCATATTTCAAAAGCCAATCCACAATGGAAAAGTTTCGTTTCGGACCATATAGTGCTGGCGATTTTCACCGGGCCACATTCCTATATTTCGTCTTCATGGTATCAGAAAGAAAATGTTCCAACATGGAATTATCTTGCCGTTCATATTTATGGATCAATAACAATCCTCGAAGGCGAAGCAGTCATCAGCTCTTTGAAAAAGCTGGTCGATAAATACGAAATGGGTTCAGAAAATCCGGTTCGTGTTGAAGAATTATCACAAAAAACGATGCGTGAAGTGGCGGGAATTGTCGCTTTTGAAATTGAAATCGAATCGATTGAAGCCATCAAAAAAATGTCTCAAAACCGCAACGACAAAGACTACAATACTATTATTTCAAAATTGGAAGCAACCGAAAACTACGAATCGATGCAAGTGGCCGAAGTGATGAAGAAATGTCCGCGTTAATACAATTTATCCAATCCGAAGTCCATTTTCAACATTAAAATCCGGAGCTAGTAATACAATATCATTATCAACACCGACAGAACCCAACACCAAGCATTCGCTAATAAACGGGCCAATCTGCTTCTTAGGAAAATTGACAACGGCAATAATTTGCTTTCCTAGCAACTCTTCTTTGCGATAGCGCTTCGTAATTTGTGCCGACGATTTTTTGATCCCGATCGCATTCCCGAAATCAATTGTCAACTGGTACGCGGGTTTTCGGGCTTCTGGAAAATCGGCCACTTCGAGGATCGTGCCGATACGCATTTCGATTTTTTCAAAATCACTCCAATTGATTTCCGCTGTAACTGCTTCCATTTGTTCTTAAATTTAAATCCATCAAAGGTACCTTTTTGAAATGAAATTCTCTTCAACATCAACTACTGTGATTGCATTTACATCGATTTAATATTCATTTAATAC
>JBBRXW010000385.1:0-2024 GCA_038238295.1 Flavobacteriales bacterium
GCGATTTCGATTTGGTCGTTCGGGCTTTCGGCTGGCGGCGCATCCAGTCCAATTCCTTGACGAATAGGTTTTGTGCTTTATCAATACTGGCATTTTCCGAAGCGATGCGCTCTTCTTTTTTCTGTAAATAATAGGAATAGTTTCCTTTGTATTGGTACAATTTTCCGTTGTCTAATTCGATGATTTCATTGCAGACGCGTTCCAAAAAGAAACGGTCGTGCGTCACCATAAACAACGTAATATTTTCTTTGGCGAAATAACTTTCGAGCCATTCAATCATCTCCAAATCCAGGTGATTCGTAGGTTCATCCAAAATCAATAAATCGGGACGATTGATCAAAATAATCGCTAAGGACAAACGTTTCTTTTGTCCGCCCGACAGACTTTTCACTTTCAGTTTAAAATCTTCCAGCTTCAACTTGAACAAAATCTGCTTGAATTGCGTTTCAAAATCCCACGCATTGTGCTGATCCATCTGGTCGAAAGCCCGCTGGTACGCTTCGGCATCTTCCGGGTTTTCGAGCGCTTTTTCGTACTGCTCAATCACCTTTAGCACTTCATTATCCGACGCGAATATACTTTCCTCGATTGTCAGCTCGTCCTGCAAATTAGGGGTCTGCGACAAAAATGCCATCTTAATTTCCTTGCGAATCACGACTTTCCCTGTATCGGGTTCGTCCTCGCCGTTAATAATATTCATAATAGTCGTTTTGCCCGTACCGTTCTTCGCGATAAAAGCAATCTTCTGGTCTTTATTGATGCCAAACGAAATGTTCTCAAACAGCGTACGCTCGCCAAACGATTTCGAAATATTCTCTACAGATAAGTAATTCACAAGTGTAATTTTTGGCAAAAGTAAGGTATTTAAATAAGTTTTTCTGCCAACTATAACGGAACACTGTTAACTTTTTTAGAAGCTATTTCCCGCTTTCGCCTTTATCTCTTCGCTCCGCTGCGAGGATACCGGCTCTATCGGGGCTAGGCATTTCTCTTCAATTCGTGTCCTTGCGTCTTTGCGGCAAAATCTATTATATTTGTCGAATGCAATTGTCAGTAATCATCCTCAATTATAACGTGCGCTACTTTCTCGAGCAATGCGTAAGGAGCGTACAAAGCGCCATTCAAAACCTCGACGCTGAGATTATCGTCATCGATAATAATTCTTCCGACGACAGTTGCGAAATGATTAAAAGCCGTTTTCCCAATATCACACTACTCGAAAACAAAGACAATACGGGTTTCCCAAAAGGCAACAATATTGGAGTAGCGCAAGCTAAAGGCGAGTATTTGTGTATACTCAATCCTGATACAGTGGTGGCAGAAGATACATTCGAAAAAGTATTGGCCTTCGCCCAATCCAAAAGCGATTTGGGCATTGTCGGCTGCAAACTCATCGATGGCACCGGACATTTTCTTCCCGAAAGCAAACGCGGTGTCCCGACGCCTTTCGTAGCCTTCACGAAAGTGACTGGATTGTATAAATTCTCGAACCAATTCGGGAAGTATTACGCGCAGCATCTTGGGGAAAACCAAACCGGTAAAGTCGAAATTCTCGTTGGAGCTTTTATGGTCATGAAAAGGGAATTGTATAACGAACTCGGTGGTTTCGACGAGAATTGTTTTATGTATTCCGACGATATCGATTTGTCGTACCGCGCATTGCAGCTTGGAAAATCGAATTATTATTTTCACGAAACGGCTGTTATCCACTACAAAGGCGAGAGCACGATTCGCGACGGATTGTATATGAAACGTTTCCGCGAAGCCATGCACTTCTTTTATAAAAAACACTTTCGCGTGTCTTTCTTTTTTGATGTTTTCATGAAAACAGGCGCCTTTGTTTTCTCGATTGTCAAAAAGAACCAAGCGGTCAAAAACACCCGAAAGACCAGCGCGTATTGGCTGTTTTCGGGCGATGAAAAACGAGCATTGAAAGTTGAAAACTTGTTAGGAAAAAAAGTAACCCTCGTCGATTCCACAACTAAAAATGCTATACATTCGCTAACAGGCGATCGGGATCAAAA
>JBBRXW010000386.1:0-2011 GCA_038238295.1 Flavobacteriales bacterium
CCAATTCTGATGATGTTACTGCAAAAAAAAACTCCGGTAAAAGGCCGGAGTTTTTTTTAGGAGATTTTCTATTTGTCTCTGGTAAATAAAATTGCGTCACCTTGATATAAAGTCATTTCAGTTTTCGTTTCATTGAATTGGACTTCAATCCCGTATTGAGCAAATTTGAAACGGTCTTTACCCGATGGCTCCAATGTTATCGGGTTTTGTCCTGTTGCTTTTGCTACAAGCATACCGTTCTCTTCGGCAAAAGTAATTTTTATTGGAATCTTTTTGCTTGAGAAAGTGCCGAGGTAGCTGTCTAAGATAATGTCGGCTTCCAATTCGTTCTTACCGGCAGTCCAGGTATTGTTCGCTGAGTTGTAATCCGGAAAAACATGATCGGGATCTAATGTGATGCTTTCTATTTCTTCATTGACATTCGGTTTGAATGTCCACGAAACATTGCGCATCCAAATTTCAACCGGAAGTTGCACGCGTGTGGTCTTTCCACTTTTCGCTTTGACATCAATGACTACTGGCATTGGCATTTTTTCAAGGTTATCGATGGTGATGACAACGCCTTTAGACGCATCATTTTTGATGTATTTTACGCTTCCAATACCTTGATCGACTCTCCAATTATTAACGAACCAACCTCTCCAGAACCAATTTAAATCTTCTCCGCCAACATTTTCCATCGTGCGGAAGAAATCATCCGGAGTTGGATGTTTGTAGGCCCAGCGGGCAATATATGTCCTGAAAGCAAGGTCGAAACGCTCTCTTCCTAGAATTTGTTCACGCAACATCGTCAGTCCAACAGCTGGTTTGTAATACAGTAATAGCCCGATATTTTGCTCTTTCATATTATCCGGGGCGGTAAAAACAGTTTCAAGGTTCGGATCGGTTAAAAAGACTCCGGCTTTATTCACATTTTGAGGTTGCGCTTTGTATTCGCCATTATTAAAATCGTCCCCGCTCAAAGAGTTGATGTATTGGTTGAAACCTTCATCCATCCAACCAAATAATCTTTCATTAGAACCAACAATCATTGGGAACCAGGTATGCCCGAATTCATGGTCGGTCACGCCCCACAAATCATCTTTTTTTGCAGTCCAGTCACAGAAAACGATTCCAGGATATTCCATCCCGCCAGAATTTCCTGCTACGTTTGTTGCCACAGGGTAAGGAAATTCAAACCATCTTTTCGAATAATTTTCGATACACCCTTTCGTATATTCAGTGGCTCTGCTCCAAGCATCATTACCAGTGCTCTCTACCGGATAAACCGAAATTGCTAGTGATTTTTTACCGCTTGGTAAATTTATCCGAGCTGCATCAATCATAAAAGACGCCGAAGAAGCCCAGGACATGTCTCGAGCATTATTGATTTTAAATCGCCAGGTTAAGGTAGATTTTCCAGTAGGTCGTGACGATGGATTCGTTACTTCATCTGCCGAACGAATGATGACTGTCTTATCGCTTTGCTTGGCCTGTGCCCAGCGCTTTTGCTGTTCTGCTGTATAGACTTCCGTAGGGTTTTGCAATTCACCAGAACAGGCAACAATATGGTTAGACGGTACCGTAATCGCAACATCATAATCCCCGTATTCTAAATAAAACTCTGCTCCTAAATACGGATTGGTGTTCCATCCTCTGACATCATCATAGACACACATTCTTGGATACCATTGCGCAACGGTAAAGATTTTTCCATTTTTGGTATCCAGAACACCGCTTCTGTCCGAGCCGTATTTAGCTGAGGTATAGGAAAAATTGATTTTTATTTTTATATTGTTGCCGTTCTTCAAATCCTGTGGCAATAGAATTTGCATACGGGTATCGGTAATAATGTATTTTACATCTTTTTCGGCAGAGGCTCCTTTCAACGTGGAAACAACGGATACGGATTTAATTTTAAAACCATCAAGCACTTCTCCTTTGGCTCCATTGCGACTTCCTTCTATAGGCACGACCAGTTTACCACGTCCATCAGCTTTGAAAGCATTCTGCTCTAAATTCATCCATAAGA
>JBBRXW010000387.1:0-1974 GCA_038238295.1 Flavobacteriales bacterium
CATTTATACTGTTTTTGATGATGAACAAACCAAAAATACCGATTCCGATAAAACCGACAGGCAGCAATTTTGGCAGTATTTTTTTGAAGTGAATTGCCAGTAACAGTAAAGGCAACAGTATTAAACCAATCGACATCGCTTTAATAGACAACAGGAAAAAAAACAAGATGCAAATCAGATTAAAATCAGCAACATCAAGAGTAGCGTAGGTTTCGATGAAATAAAAAAACAGTATAAATGTCAACACATATACGGCAATATCCGGCGATGGGGCACTGATGAACTGGAAGAAAAACACATTCGCCAGCGGAAACAACCCCATAATTAGGAAAATTTTAGTACCGTTAGTAAAGTAAGCATTCAATTTTTGGATAAAAAAAACAGTTCCCACCAACAGACAAAAACCACTCATATCATTGAAATTTCCATACAAAAAAGAAAAACTAAAAGCGCTCTGCAGAATATGCCAGCCGCTAGTTTGGCCAAGAAAAATATGAAGGTTTGCCAGGCCTTTCACAAAGCCATATTCGTTGAGCCATTTGATGGTTTGTATATAATACGAGTCATTATCGATGACATACGGAGCGGTGGCGCATTGTGCCAGAATCAATATACTGATGATCGTTACAAAAAACTGTAATGGCACGTCCAATTGTTGGAGTTCATTAGTAAATTCTAGATATTTTGCGGTGATTTCCTTTTTGTATTTAAAAAAAAGCAGTCCATTACCAATCAATAAAAAAACATGAAATTCAATATTAATTCTCCCGAAAATAGCCCAGCAACTTGCTAGAACAGTTATCGTAAAAAGTCCAAGAATCGAAGTAATAGTTAAATCTCGCGTCTTCAGCTGCATCATTTTATCGAAAGCAAATCCAAAATTGATGGAAGTAAAAAGGATATACATCCAAGAGACAAGTATCAGCAGCATCGCTTATTTATTTGAAATCATTCCGTCGGTCATTACTAACTTCCGATCCGCCATATTGGCCAGTTCTTCATTGTGTGTAACGATGACAAAGGTTTGCCCGAATTCGTCCCGCAATTTGAAGAACAACTGGTGCAGGTTTTCTGCGGAAGCGGTATCTAAATTGCCGGAAGGCTCGTCGGCAAAAATAATCGCCGGCTTGTTGATCAATGCCCGGGCCACTGCAACGCGTTGTTGTTCACCGCCCGAAAGTTCACTCGGTTTGTGATGGGTTCGGTCCGATAATCCAAGATAGTCTAACAACCGCTGCGCCTCGATTTCGGTTTCGACTTTCCCTTTTCCTGCAATGAATGCTGGGATGCAGACGTTTTCCAAGGCAGTAAATTCCGGAAGCAGTTGGTGAAATTGAAAGATAAATCCCAAATGCAAGTTGCGGAATTTCGACAATGATTTGTCATTCATTTTCAAAACGTTCTCATCATTAATAATCAACGTTGCTGGATTTTCCTTCGAGGGTTGGTCTAATGTTCCTAATATCTGAAGTAAAGTCGTTTTTCCGGCGCCGGAAGCACCAACGATCGATACGATTTCCCCTTTTTTAATATGCAGATCAACACCTTTTAATACCTGAAGCTGATCGTAATATTTAGTGATGCCTTGAGCTGTAATCATTTGAAAATGGTTTCTACAAAGAAACAAATTTTTAATAAGCCTGCGGGAAGATTGGAGAGAATTTATCGAAATGAACAAACAATAAATATAAGTTAACGAGCATCTTTTCTTAATAGAATCAATTTAAATTTGTAAAAAATTATTAGAACTATTTGCTATGAGTGATCAAAATAATACAACAATTGCCATTTTTGCTGGAGGTTGTTTCTGGTGTACCGAAGCAGTTTTTTTAGCTTTGGAAGGTGTAGTAGAAGTGGTGCCAGGCTATATTGGTGGCAAGACTTTAAATCCAACCTATAAAGAAATCTGTACCGGAGAAACCGGACATGCGGAAGCCATTCGGATTACTTTCGATCCTGCAGTGCTCAATTTTC
>JBBRXW010000388.1:0-1950 GCA_038238295.1 Flavobacteriales bacterium
AAAAAGTCGATAATCTTCGTAGTCCGAATTTAGATACATTCCCTTTTTTATCAGAAAAGTACGCTTATAGATTAAATTAGAATTGTCTTTTGTGACGATTTGTGTTTTATAATCTCCGAATTTCGAATCGATTTCGAAGTCCTTAGGCAGCATTCCTACTGCATATCCTGAAGGCAAGGTTATTCCAATTTCATCGACATTGTAAATGCCTCTTTGAATCTCAAAAGGGGTTTTACGGTTTCTGATTCTTTTGATGTTGCCAGTATATCGGTTGAAAGCATTGACTACAAAAAGTATCTGTTGCTCCATAGAAGTTCCGTAATTGATCGCGCTAATGGCTAAGTCTTCTGTAAAACGCACCTTGTCTTTGTCGTTTGAAAAAGCCATTTTATTGATATTTAAATTATTGATATTATCCCAATATTCTTTATAGTGCGATTCCTTTTCTTTAGGCGAATCATTCTCCAAATGATATTTATAACTATACTGCGCCCCTTCTGAAGCGATTGACACCGAGCCTGAAAAATTGCCCGTTTCGCTGATAGCATAATTGCCATTACTCGATTGGGAATTGTCTTTATCCTGATAATTCAAAGTTCTCACAATTTCTCCTCCGGTCGGTTTTATCACTAAAACATATCGATCATCCGTAAAGTTAGCCTGAAAACCAAATGGATTATCCTGACTGGTGCATTCGAGCCATATATACTTATTGTCGACCGGAATAGACAACATCATATGGTTTCCTTGAATCGATACAAAATCAGGTTCGATATCCATTTTGTCGCGGCCACCATATAAAATAGTATTGTAAGACGTAACACCGACCGCACTCAAAAGCGCTTTGGTATAATTCGTTAATGCTTTGCAATCGCCATAACCCAAACGATCGACATCTTTGGCAAGCATCGGTTTGTAGCCTCCTATGCCCACCTGAATGCTGACATATCGGGATTTTTGCTGCACATAATTGTAGATAATTTTTGCTTTTTTAATAGGATCTTTTTCCGAACCCACAAGCGTGAGCATTTTCGCTTTAGTTTCTTCAGGCAGTTCATTTGTATCGGCAAGTATCTTATCGGAATACCATCGCCCGAATTCTTTCCAAGTTTTCGCCGACCCATCTACTCCTTCTAAATTGAAGGTTTCCAGACCCATCATTACCCATGGAAAAATTTCGTCATTGTCTGGACTGTAATACTCCTCTTTCTGGGCTAGAACTGCGCTGGCTTCATACGTTAACTGCCTAGAAGTATCGGTCGTTTTTTTTACAGGGAAATAAGAAAAATTAAATTCTTTCTTTTTGAAACCTAGATTTTCGGGATATGTTATGTTTACTATACTCTTTTCAACACTTACAAAATGCCGGCTCAATGGATACCAAGGCGGAATAAATGCCGTATTCGATGTTTCCGTTTCACATTCATACACAATCGTAAACGGATACTGGATTGGAATATAATTCAAATAAATAATTCGATTATCTGAAAAAAGTGTCACACCATCAATCGCACATTGGTCCCTAAAATCTTTTCTTTTTATTTTTTTGATTTCATTTCCAAACGCATCATATACCGTAGCCTCAATATGATTGATGCTTTTTTTCTTGTCGTAATTTTCGGCCGCTTCAATGGCGACAAGCCCTCTCTCATTCAAAACGGTCACCACTCTTTTTTGATGAATGGTCAAGTCTCTTTGGGATGCAATAGTAATATCTATCTGATCGAGCCGTACGACAGCGTTGGCATTTTGTTTTAAACTATCGGGAATGAGTAAAGCAGCGTATTCTATTTTTTGAGAAAAAACCGAAGAAGAAACCAAAAAAATAAAGGCGACGAAAGTCCATTTCATAAAGGCACTATTTTTCCAAAAATATGAAAATTTTTAGATAATATTAACATTTACACTTTATTTTTCGAATCGATAATAATCGTCACCGGGCCGTCGTTT
>JBBRXW010000389.1:0-1919 GCA_038238295.1 Flavobacteriales bacterium
CAGCAGTTCCATCAGGGGCATCAACCGGAGAACATGAAGCTGTTGAATTGCGTGATGGCGGAAAAGCATTCCTTGGAAAAGGAGTTTTGAAAGCCGTAGAGAATGTCAATACTACAATAGCCAACGAATTGATGGGAACTTCTGTGTTCGAACAAAATCATATCGACCAAACAATGATTGATCTTGATGGAACTGCTAACAAATCA
The DNA here is from genome assembly GCA_038238295.1 of Flavobacteriales bacterium. GTDB lineage: Bacteria > Bacteroidota > Bacteroidia > Flavobacteriales > Flavobacteriaceae > Flavobacterium. The sequence continues at coordinate 207 of JBBRXW010000389.1, forward strand.
AACCTTGGTGCGAATGCAATTCTTGGTGTTTCCTTGGCTGTTGCCAAAGCGGCTGCCAACGAATTGGGATTACCTTTATACCGTTACGTCGGTGGCGTTTCCGCCAATACGCTTCCGGTTCCAATGATGAACATTATCAACGGAGGTTCACATTCCGATGCGCCGATTGCGTTTCAAGAATTCATGATTATGCCTGTAAAAGCCACTTCATTTTCGCAGGCATTACAAATGGGGACAGAGATTTTCCATCATTTGAAAAAAGTACTTCACGACCGTCAATTGTCAACGGCAGTTGGTGATGAAGGTGGGTTTGCACCTAACCTTGCCGGCGGAACCGAAGATGCAATAGATACCATCAAAAAAGCGGTAGAAAATGCAGGCTACAAATTCGGAGATGAAATCATGATCGCTCTAGATTGTGCTGCTTCTGAGTTCTATGCGGATGGAAAATACGATTATACCAAGTTCGAAGGTGCCGGTGGAAAAATCAGAACCTCTAAAGAACAAGCAGAATACTTAGCGGAACTAGCTTCAAAATACCCAATCATTTCTATCGAAGACGGTATGCAGGAAGACGATTGGGACGGTTGGAAATACCTTACGGAACTCATCGGAAACAAAACTCAATTAGTTGGCGACGATTTATTCGTAACGAATGTAGAGCGTTTATCCACTGGAATCGAAAAAGGAATTGCCAATTCAATTTTAGTAAAAGTAAACCAAATCGGAACGTTAACCGAAACGATTGCTGCAGTTAACATGGCAAAAAATGCGGGTTATACTTCCGTAATGTCGCACCGCTCCGGAGAAACCGAAGACAATACCATTGCTGATTTAGCGGTTGCTTTAAATTGCGGACAAATCAAAACCGGCTCTGCATCGCGTTCGGATCGTATGGCAAAATACAATCAGCTGTTGCGCATTGAAGAAGAATTAGGGGATACGGCCTACTTTCCTGGATTGAAAGCATTCAAATAAAATTTTTTAGTTTATTTTTAAAACCCTTTGAGTAGTATGTTCAAAGGGTTTTTTATTGTGCATCAAATTCTAACCGTCACGAATACTATTCTCGGCGGAATCCGTCATTTCCTCATCGAAATCCAACAAGTGTTCATTGAGGAACCATTGTGGATGATGAAAGAGTACATTTGCTCATCAATTATCAGAAAATGAAAACGTCCATTTTTTTATATTTATTACTCGGCAGCTTGACTTTGCTTCAAGCACAAACTAAAAAGACAGACAGTCTGAAGGTAGTGCTCAATCATGCCAAAAATGATATTGAAAAAGCGCAAGCGCTCAATGCCATTTCCGATTCGTATAAAACAATCGATCCAAAAACGATGGTGGTTTATGCGACGAAAGCATTGGTGTTGTCACAAAAAATAAAATACACGATTGAAGAAGGAAATGCCCAGCTCAATCTTGGTAATGCATCCATTATCATTGGAAACTATTCCAAGGCTTTAGCCCATTTTGCCGCCGCTCAAAGTATTTTTGAAAATGAAATCCAGGTCAATTCCAAAAACAAGCTCGAAATCAAAAAAGGTTTAGCCAAAGCGTATGGCAGCATCGGGATTGTCTTTGCGGAACAAAGCAATTATTCCAAAGGATTGCAGTATCATTTAAAAGCGGTCAAAATTTATGAAGAGATTAATGACCTGAAAAAATGCGCCCAGGTTTATAATAATATTGGGGTTGCCTACCAATCAC
>JBBRXW010000390.1:0-1894 GCA_038238295.1 Flavobacteriales bacterium
CGAGCGAGCATCAAATCGTCGCAGAAATTTTGGAAATTTATCATTGAGATATTGAAAAATATTCCTTTAAAAAATTAATGACTCAAAAGAAAACCCTAGCTGAACACTAGGGTTTTTCTTTATTTAGGAGCGTTGACTAAATACTGATAAATTGTTTTTCGTTGATTATCCGTTATATGGGCTCGGGCTTGCATTTCCTCTAAGTTGATCACCCATTCAGTGGCGGTATATTGGTTTGGTAAATAGAGTTGATGGCAACTCGCGCAATGATTGACATACAATTCACGCCCTTCATTTAATTGTGCTACCGTGTTCGAGCCAGACGCCTGTTTTGGAACATACAATTGTGAAGAACACGAAAACAGTATTAGAAAAAGACTATAAAGACAGTATTTTTTCATTTTGATGAAGGATTAAAAAGCAAAAGAAAAGGCGAGGCGTGTTTCCATTTTAGTGAATTCATCTACATTCAATCCTGATTGCCCTTCGGGATTCTTAAGCCCTGCCAGTTGTGGCATAGCCGTCAGATTGACCCAAAAATTCTTTGTGTTGTACCCGATAGTCGGCCCGGCAAAAAGAGCGGATTGTGTTAGTTGATCCTCTTTCAAATAAACATTCCGATTCAATACTTCAGCGCCTACATTCCAATTTTTAGATAAGGTATAGGAATAGCCATAATCAAATTCGTATTTAATGGCGGTATTCGTTTTCATTTTTCCGGCTACAGCGGTGGTTTCCCATTCTGGTTCGAAAATAAGATTGACAGCATGCAGCGATCGCCCGAAACGTTTATCAAAAATGGCTTTCAATTCGATTTCAAGTTCATCGGTAGCGGCAGCCAACTCTAGATAACCCGCAAACCCGATCGTATTCGCAACGGGATCAGAAAATTTATATTTCCATTCGTTTGAAACCGAAATCTCGGTCGGATCCATAACGATTTCTCCAGTCACATCATCAAAAAAAGCTTTTTGTTTGGCGTTCAAATAAAAGGCAACCTGAAGATTAGAGCCCAAACCAAGTTCATATTCCACACGATTCTGGATTTCTCTATAGTAGTCTTTTTTTCCGGTAAGTAAGGTCGTCCAAACTTCCAGTTCTTTTTGGCCTTTATTTAAAACAGTGCTTTGGTAGGTGTAATTGAAAATGCGATCTTGGGCGAATAAAGCAGTTAGGTTGAATAGTACGAAGGTAAAGGTGAAATAAAATGTTCTCATGGTAAAAAATGAATTTAAATATTAGGATGTAAAAATTGTGGTATTTCTAAATTCAATAAATCCTCTTTCCGAAGCATGATGCATAGCAAATGATTGTCCGGCAGGCTTGGAAACGATGGTATCAAAAAAAAGGTGTTTTCCTAATTCTGTATTTGTTGCTGCTAAGGAAGTATATGCTCTCTCATCCGAGCAACTCAGTAGGGAAGTAACTAATAGGAGTAAATATAATTTTCGCATTTATTTAGAATAAGTAAAAATAACACGGCAAATATAAATACGCGAATTGGAATAAAAAAGCTATTTAGAATAAATATAAATAAAAAAAATGAAGTGAATTGCTAACCTTTTGAAAATCAAAACAAGACCTGTTGAAGTGGCTATTGTTTTTTCTTCATTGGATACTTGTCGCTGCTTAGTTTTTGTTGTTGAACTCCAGAAATCGTGGCGATCATACTATCTTTTGTAATTTGTTTGTAGACAATTTTTTGTGGGTAATCGTGCTTAGGGTTTTCGAAAACCATTTCATTCGCGGTTTGTTTTGTCATTTTAAATGTGACCGGTTGACCATTGTTTTGCCCTTTGACGGTGGCTATATAAAAAACAGTTTCCCCTTTTTGACTCAGCACGATGCTTTCGTTATGCAGCGTGTCTTTTGATTTTATGAAATAGCTGCCCCC
>JBBRXW010000391.1:0-1858 GCA_038238295.1 Flavobacteriales bacterium
GGTCTTGGCATAAGGGCTTTTCTCGAAACTTTTTCTTTTCTCGTTTTAGGATCTAATCCAAGGTATTTCACTTGAAACACATCGCCCATATTCACCACATCGGTTACATTTTCAGTACGTTCCCAAGCCAATTCTGAAACGTGAAGCAATACTTCGTTACCAGGAGCGTCGGTATATTCTACTACGGCTCCGAAATCTAGCATTTTAATTACTTTCACTTCGTAGGATTCGCCCATTGTCGGTTTGAAAATAATCGAATCGATTTTCGCCAATACTGCTGCGATTCCGTCGGGATCCGTTCCTAAGATTTCAACCACACCTTGCTCATCCACTTCATTAATAACGATTGTCGTTCCGGTAGCTTTTTGTAATTCTTGAATTACTTTTCCACCAGGTCCAATCAAGGCACCAATGAAAGCACCAGGAATAGTACGCATGATAATTTTTGGAGAATGATCTTTAACTTCTGCTCTAGGTTGAGCCATCGTTTCGGTTAATTTTCCTAAGATATGCAAACGACCATCACGAGCCTGAGCCAAAGCTTGCTCCATGATTTCGTATTTCAATCCATCAATTTTGATGTCCATCTGACAAGCTGTAATTCCTTCCGAAGTTCCGGTTACTTTGAAATCCATATCTCCTAAATGATCTTCATCACCTAAGATATCAGACAACACTGCGAAACGATCACCGTCAGTAATCAATCCCATTGCAATTCCAGATACCGGACGAATCATTTGAACGCCAGCATCCATTAATGCCAATGTTCCGGCACAAACAGTTGCCATCGACGACGAACCATTCGATTCCAATACTTCAGAAACCACTCTAATCGTATATGGATTCTCAGCAGGAATCATGTTTTTCAATGCTCTTTGTGCCAAATTTCCGTGGCCTACTTCACGACGAGAAGTTCCTCGTAACGGACGCGCTTCTCCGGTAGAAAATGGTGGGAAATTATAGTGCAAATAGAATTTTTCTTCTCCTTGTTCTGATGGGGAATCAATTTGGTTGGCTTCTCTAGAAGTTCCTAAAGTTGCAGTGGCCAAAGCTTGCGTTTCTCCACGGGTAAACAATGCTGAACCGTGCACCGATGGCAAATAATCTACTTCACACCAGATATCTCTGATTTCTGTAGTTTTTCTTCCGTCTAAACGTGTTCCTAAATCTAAAGTGACATTACGAACCGCTTCTTTATTAGTTTTTTTGAAATATTTAGAAACTAAATCTCCATTTTCTGCCAATTCTTCTTCTGTGAATAAGGCACGTACTTCTTCTTTTACTTCTTCAAATGCAGCCGAACGTTCATGTTTAGCCGAACCTTTACTAGCAATTGCGTAGATTTTATCATAAGAAGCCGCTTTTACTTTTTCGTAAATCGCTTCATCTTCTCTTTCTCCTTCATAAGTTCGAACTTCTTTTTTGCCAAAAGCTGCTTGCAAACGTTCTTGTGCAGCAATTTGGTTTTTGATGTGTTCGTGTGCAAATTTGATAGCTTCTACCATTTCTGCTTCTGAAATTTCTTTCATTTCACCTTCTACCATGGCGATAGAATCGGTTGAAGCACCAATCATCATATCAATGTCAGACAATTCTAATTGCGCACGAGAGGGATTGATGATAAATTTCCCATCAATTCTTCCGACTCTGGCCTCAGAAATCAACGTTTCAAAAGGAATGTCAGACAGAGCCAATGCTGCTGATGCGGCTAATCCTGCTAATGCATCCGGCATAACGTCTTCGTCATGAGACATTAATTGAATCATAACCTGAACTTCAGCATGATAGTCATCTGGGAAAAGCGGACGCAAAACACGGTCTACTAATCGCATCGTTAATACTTCGTTATCACTCGGAC
>JBBRXW010000392.1:0-1857 GCA_038238295.1 Flavobacteriales bacterium
ACACCATTTGGATTAAAAGCGATGGAGAGTTTACAAGAAATAAATCCAGAAAAAGACAAGGCGAGTGATGCGCAAATTATGTTCCTGTGTTTGCATGCGTCTGGACTTACTTTAATAGCAACGTCTATCATAGGCTACCGCGCTGCCGCGAATGCAACCAACCCCGCGGATGTAATGCTGCCCTGTATTATCACTTCTTTTATCGGTACGATTGCCGCTTTTCTTATTGTTGGAATCAAGCAGAAAATTAATTTCAAAAGTGCTTCTTTGGTCGTGGCTTTGATGGTATTAATAGCAGCAATAGTTGGTTTGTTGCTATACGTGAACCATTTGGATTTAATTGGGAAAAACTATTTTACGGCGAATCTTTCCGCTTTGATATTGGTAGGGATTATTGCATTTACTTTGATCTACTCCTTTATTAAGGAAAAGAAATTTGCGGAGGCTAAAACCACTGTTTTTGAAGCTTTTGTATCGGGAGCCAATAATGGTATTAAAACGGGAGTCACGATTTTTCCTTATGTTTTGGGAATGTTGGTCGCCATTTCTTTATTTAGAAACAGTGGTTTATTTGAAATTATTAGCAATTGGATAGCGTTTGGTTTTTCGAATATGGGCGTAGGGAAAGAAATCACAGATGCTCTACCTGTAGCGTTGCTGAGACCTTTTAGTTCTGCCGGGTCAAGAGGGTTTTTGATAGATTCGATGAATACCTTTGGAGCGGATTCGTTAACCGGAAGATTGAGTAGCATTTTTCAATGCAGTGCGGAAAGTACGTTTTATGTAATCGCTGTGTACTTTGGTTCGGTAAATATAAAAAATACGCGCTATGCTCTAGGCACGATGCTTTTGGTAGATTTGATCTGTGTCATTACCGCGATTTTTGTAGCGGGTTGGTTTTTTTAAATAATTAAATACATTATAAAATGGCAAATATATTCGACAAAGAAGCCAATCAAAATCTGTTGGCTCGTTTCGAAAAGATTACTCCAGATTCTAAAGCCCAATGGGGAAAAATGAATGCATCGCAAATGGTATTGCATTGTCAGAAACCTATTGATGTCGCTGAAGGAAGGATAATGATCAGCGGTGGATTAATGGGATTCCTGTTCGGAAAAATGGCGAAGAATAGTTTTTTAAAGAATAACGCCTTTGGTAAAAATTCACCAACAGCGAAAGAGTTTAAAGTAACTTCGAATCCGGATTTCGATAAAGAAATGAAAACATTAATAGACCAAATAAAAAGATTTGGTGAAGAAGGTCCGGCCGTAATTTCCAACAAAAAACATCCCTTTTTTGGCATAATGACCGATGAAGAATGGGGAAGGTTGCACTACGTTCATCTCGACCACCATTTGAAACAGTTTGGAGCTTAATCGAATCTAACCAAAAGAAAAAGCCACATTTCCTATTTGAAAATGTGGCTTTTATGTTTTTTGTCCTCTTAATCAATCACCATTTCCGGAATTTCTCCTTCAATGATTAAATCTGCTTCTGTTGAAGCAACGATATGTTCTACAGAAACACCGGGAGCACGTTCTAATAATTTAAACCCATTTGGAGTAATTTCCAAAACAGCCAATTCGGTCACGACCTTTTTAACACAACCTACACCAGTTAGCGGCAGCGTGCATTTTTTTAATATTTTAGATTCGCCGGCTTTGTTTACATGCATCATGGCAACGATAATATTTTCTGCGGAAGCGACTAAATCCATCGCGCCGCCCATTCCTTTCACCATTTTGCCTGGCACTTTCCAATTGGCAATGTCACCATTTTCTGACACCTCCATGGCGCCCAATATAGTTAAGTCTACTTTGCCGCTGCGAATCATACCAAAGCTTTCGGCAGAACTGA
>JBBRXW010000393.1:0-1855 GCA_038238295.1 Flavobacteriales bacterium
ATTTATAGGTACCAAGCGAATCTTTCACATCTGTCGAAAAATCGCAAGGCTTTTGTGCAAAAGAAACTAGTGTAACCAGTAGAGCAATGCTATGGAAAATGCTTTTCATCGTATTTTTTAAATTTTGCTGCAAAGTAAAACTATTTTATCGTTATTCATATCGGTCGTAAAAAAACAATAGTCATTACCACCGTCTTTAATTTTCCATTTTTTACGGATTTCCTCTACCGAATCCGGAAAATTCCGTGTGGTCACATTGGCGTTCTTACCTTCTAAAGCAGTTTTCATCATTGCCTTTTGATATGAAATGACCTGATGAATTTCAAAAATTCGTCCCGGAAATTCGATGATTTCATTTGAGGTATACAACTGAGAATGCAGATGCAGTTTCTCCAACTGAAATTGAATGCCGACTTCCGTAAATCCGCCCGATTTCATAATCGCACTATTCGGTTCGTAAAGGTATTTCTTCGGGAGCCCGAAAATATCCGGTTGCGTATTTTCATTTAATATGAAATCGAAAACTTCCTGATGCTCTTTTTTAAGGTTGACCGTCTTAATACAGATCGATTTGGTATATCCATTTGAAATCTCCCAAAGCAATTCTTTCACTTCATTGTCAACAGCGACGATATGAATCTGCCGGACATGATGCAGTTCGTTTAAGCCTGCAGCAATATCTAAAATCGGTGCTGTTTTTATTAAAATGTGATCCGAATACTTAAAATAAACATCGAGCAATTCCGGAACATTCGGTACACAGTCTTTCAATAAAAACACTTTTCCTTTGGCATCGTGGCGCCGCGATGGATCAATATACATCCAATCAAATTTCCGATTAAGTTCTTTCAGTATATCCAGACTATCACCAGCATAACAAATACCATTTTTAATACGCAAGACATTAAAATTATGTGCAACTATTGCTGACAAAGTAGTGTCGATTTCGCAGTGAACAACGCTTTCAAATTGTTTGGAAAAATAATAATCATCGATTCCAAAACCACCGGTCAGATCGATGATTTCAGTACCTAAAATTAAAGACGCTTTATAAGCTGCTGTCTTCTCAGAGGAAGTTTGCTCCATCGAAATTTTTGAAGGATATAGAATCTGATCCGCGGCAAACCAAGTTGGAAGTTTATCCTTCGCCTTTTGCCGTACTGCTATTTGACCAAGGATGTGATGCCATTCGATTTCCGGAAACGGGTTTTTCTGCAAAGCTAATTTTGTAACCGAAACATCTACATTCGCTTTAATGAATGCTTGAATTTCAGGTTTTAAAATGGAAAATTCCACCAGTATATTTTTTGGTCTATCATTCATCAGGAAGGGATAAAGATAAAAAAAACTCGCTGTATAGAGCGAGTTTTTTTTAGAACAAAATCAAATTTTTAGATTCCGAAAGCTGCTCGTGTTCCTCCGGAAATAAACAAAGCGGACATTCTACTTTTTTGACCGTTAGAAAACATATACATGGCTCTGTCATCGGTGTAGTCCATATAATTCATAGTCATTTCAACAGGTGTTCCTGGACAAGTGCTGTAGTGTGGAAATGCAGGATCTCCAAAATTTGCGGCATTATGTGTTGGAGTATCTGAAACTAAATCACTACCACAATTAGCATCGCCCCAAATGTGGCGTAAATTCATCCAATGACCAATTTCATGGGTAGCAGTTCTTCCTAAATTATAAGGATAATTAGCCGAACCAGACAAACCAAAATATTTGGAGTCGATTACGACACCATCGGTGGCAGAAGAACCCCCAGGAAATTGAGCATATCCTAAAATACCACCACCGATAGTACAAACCCATAAGTTCAGATTCGTCGCAGGAGCTGTAGGTGCTAAACCTC
>JBBRXW010000394.1:0-1851 GCA_038238295.1 Flavobacteriales bacterium
GAAACACTTCCCAATACGTATGAAAAATTAGCTTCTGAACAACCTCAAGCCTATGAAGGCGCTTGGAATTTGTGGCAGCAAGGAATTGAAAAAGGATATCTAAAACCGCAGTTTCATGGAAGAGAACATTTGAATTTGCATGTTTTCAATGATAAATTAAAAAAACGGGATGCCGAATTATTGACTGCTTTAAAAAATAAATCGTACACGAGCATTTCAGATGACGGCTATCCAACGATGTCGAGCACGGCCGCTTTCGATTTTTGGGATGTGAAAGAGAACGAAACATTGATTCCAATTATTAAAGAAGGATTGGCACTTTTTAAAAAAGTTTACGGCTATAAAAGCACATATTTTACACCACCAGTCTACAATATTCACCATTCACTTTTCAAAACCTTGAAAGAAAATGGCATCAAATATATCGATTTGGGTTTGGTACGAAAAGAACATCAAGGACACAATTCGTATAAAACATCGTTCAATTTTATTGGAAAAAAAACTCCAGAAGAGCTTGCTATTATAGTAAGAAATGTAGTTTTTGAACCCACTGAAGACCGTGGTTTGGACTGGGTAGATTTTACGATGCAGCAAATCGAAACGGCTTTCCGTTGGAAAAAACCGGCAATTATCAGTTCACATCGTGTCAATTTTTGCGGACATATCAACAAAAGCAATCGTGAAAAAGGCCTTTCAACGTTGAAAAACTTATTGCAGGAAATTGTAAAGAAATGGCCTGATGTCGAATTCATGGCAGCCGATGAATTGGCAGAATATCTAAGCAACACAAGAAAATGATTAAGAGAATTTTATATTTAGGCTACTATATCAAAAAAATGGATTGGGAGAAGTTCTGGCTTTTCTTGAACTATACGGCCAAGCAAACCAACAGAAGTAAGATTTCCCTTGTCATAGACGCGATTGATTGTGTGTTCTTCTACAACATTTCGATATTAGAATATTTTCAATTTCGTTTTTTTGTAAAGAGCAAAGAAGAGCGAAAAGCTTGGGCTGGAACCGGTTATATGTTCGAGTACCAATTGCTTATGAATCCAAAAAGCGAACGCGATATTCTCGATGATAAGACACTTTTTTATAAAAAATACAAAGATTATTTTGTGCATACTGTTGCAGATATCGTTGATTTAAAACAGAATAAAGTACTGGTTGCTAAGCTGTTGAATACTAGTTCCGGTAAATTGGTTTTTAAAGTAGCCGATGGAAAATGTGGCGTAGAAGTAGAAATTAAAAAGGCCAATGAATTCAATGAAGATTCCCTGATTTCATTCATGGAAAATAACAAATTCGATTTGGTCGAAGAGTTCATTATTCAACATCCAAGTTTAAATGCTTTGTCGCCCACTGCCGTGAATACCGTCCGCATTTTCACCCAATTGAATGCCAGTAACGAAGTCGAATTATTGGGTTGCCGGCAGCGGATTTCCGTCAATTCTTCCGTTGATAATATGGCTGCGGGAAATTTAGCGGCGCCAATCGATGACAAAACTGGAATTGTTTCAGGCCCGGGAGTATATAGCGATATTACAAAACAGGATGAAGACAAACATCCGATGACACAGCTTGATATCATCGGATTTCAGGTGCCGTTTTGGCAAGAAACCTTACAAATGGTCAAACAAGCGGCATTGCTCTATCCTCAAAATCGATCGATTGGTTGGGACATTGTCATTACTGAAAAAGGCCCTGGATTTATCGAAGGCAACCATGATTGGTGTAAATTGTTGTGGCAACTACCAGTTAAAAAAGGTATGAAATCGGTCTTGGAATCCTATAAAAAAGAATATGTTGTATAGTCGGTTTTTGAAATTTGTTTTAGATTTTATTATCGCA
>JBBRXW010000395.1:0-1849 GCA_038238295.1 Flavobacteriales bacterium
AAAGAGTAGAAGTATGGCGGCAAGTATTGGAAGTTTCGGAAAAAGCACAAATCGTAATAGGAGCGAGATCTGCTTTATTTTTACCGTTTTCAAAATTAGGCTTCATCATCATCGACGAGGAGCACGAGCAAACGTTTAAGCAGCAAGACCCTGCGCCAAGATACCATGCGCGCGACGCAGCGATAGTTTTGGCGAGTATGCATCAATCTAAAGTGCTGTTAGGTTCCGCTACACCGAGCATTGAAACGTATTTTAATGCACAATCTGAAAAGTATGCTTTTGTCGAAATATCCGAACGGTTCGGGAAAGTCATGATGCCGGATATTGAACTGGTCGATTTGAAGGACAAGTATTTCCGTAAAAGAATGACCGGGCATTTTAGTGATACTTTGATAGAAGAAATAACCAACGCGTTATCGTTGAAAGAGCAAGTGATTCTATTTCAAAACAGAAGGGGTTATTCTCCGGTTGTTGAATGCATGACTTGCGGACACGTGCCACAGTGCCAGCAATGCGATGTGAGTTTGACCTACCATAAGCAAAAGAATCAATTGCGATGTCATTATTGCGGCTATTCGATGGCAAATCCTACACATTGCCACGTTTGTTCCAGTATTGATATTACTACAAAAGGTTTTGGAACAGAGCAAATCCAGCAGGAATTGAATGAGGTCTTTTCAAACGCAAAAATCGCAAGGATGGATCAGGATACTACTCGAGGCAAATTCGGCTTTGAGAAAATCATTGATAGTTTTAAAAACCGGGAAATTGATATTTTGGTTGGAACGCAGATGTTGGCCAAAGGTTTGGATTTTGATAATGTTAGCTTAGTCGGTATCATGAATGCAGACAATATGCTCTACCATCCCGATTTCCGGGCATTTGAAAGAAGTTTTCAAATGATGACACAGGTATCAGGTCGTGCCGGAAGATCCGAGAAAAGAGGAAAAGTAATTATTCAAACCTATAATCCGAATCACGATACGATTCAGCAAGTTACCAAAACAGATTATAGCGGAATGTACAACGAGCAATTGTACGAAAGACAGATTTATCAATATCCGCCCTACTTTCGACTGATAAAATTCACACTGAAGCATCGAGATTTCGAAAAATTGAAACAGGGAGCCATTTGGTTGTATGATGTCATGCAACAAAATTTGAATATTCCGGTGCTAGGCCCCGAAGAGCCTGCAATTAGTAGGATTAGGAATGAATACATTCGCACCATCATGGTCAAAATCCCGCAAAATCAGTCCTTGCAAGGCACAAAAAAAACTATCCAGAAAATACTAGATAGTTTTGATGCAGTTCCACAATTCAAAGCAATAAAAATTGCTGTGAATGTTGATTTCTATTAAGCGATAGCCAATGCCCGAACAAGATCTTCTTTCTTGTTTCGGCTTAAAGGTATTTTTGTAATTCCGATTTCGGCAAATTTACTGTTAAAACGCTCTACCTTATCAATATTAATGATATACGACTTATGAACTCGAATGAATTTGTCTTTAGACAAGTCTTTTTCAAAAGATTTCATAGTAGAGAGCACCAGATTACTATCTTCTTCTGTGACTACTTTAACATAATCACCAAAAGCTTCGATCCATTTGATTTTTGAAGTAAACACTTTTAGTTTCTTAAGATTACTCTTAATAAAAATGTGATCTCCATCTTCTTCTTGATTTTCTTTTTTGAGCAAATGAAAATCCATCGCACGTTTCACAGAAGCGTTAAAGCGATCTAATGCAATGGGTTTTTGTAGGTAATCCGTCGCATCATAATCAAACGCTTTCATTGCATACTCTGCCTTAGACGTGATAAAGATGATTTGCGGTTTAGTTTTTAAACC
>JBBRXW010000396.1:0-1847 GCA_038238295.1 Flavobacteriales bacterium
TATGGTGGAAAAGCCAGCACATTGAAGTATATTGAAGTCGTCGATTTCTTTAAAATCACCTCCAAAAAAAATACTTATTTTGGTGTTTTGCTCGAAGTCAATTTTAAAGAAGCCTTCTACCAGCACTATTTTATGCCGATTGCTTTCATGGCTCAGGAAGAACTCGATACGAATACCATTATTGCGCCTGTACGACTCAACGGGCAAGACGGTTTCCTTGTTGACGCACTACATCAGGAAGATTTTCGCAAATTATTATTCGATAAGATTGCGAATTCAGCGGCAGAGAAACCCGATTCCAAAGTTAAATTCCACAAAGGAAAAAAAATGGAGGAAACGGAATATAAAAATTCCAAATTTATGGGCGTCGAGCAAAGCAATACGTCGATCATCTTTAATGGAACACTCGTATTAAAAATCTTCCGCCGCATCTACATCAGTATGAATCCCGATTATGAAATCAGCCGCTTTTTGACGGACCGGATGAATTTTCCAAGCTCACCGGCGTACACCGGAAGTATCAGTGTGGGCTTATCCGAAGGCAATATCACGCTGGGTTTGATGCAGGAGCTCGTGCCAAATCAAGGCGATGCGTGGCAATTCATGCTCGAGGAAGTCGATCATATTTTCGAGAACCTAAAAATCAAAAAAATCAATATCAATAAATTGCCGGATATCGAAGTTTTTACTCGTTTAAAAATTAATGAAGTACCGCACGAAATCATCGATTGGGCAGGACTCAGTATTTTCCTTCGCATCAAAACGCTGGCAACACGCACCGCGGAAATGCACATCGCTTTGGGCGGCGACATTCACGATACGGCTTTCACACCGACAACCTATAACGGCGATTACACGGTTTGGCTCAAAAATCGATTGACCTACCAGTTTCAAAACCGCCTCAATATTTTGGAAAACAACCTCCATAAACTCGATGGTCTAGCATTAGAACTCGCCAACAAATTCCTCGATAATAAAAAAGAAATCCGCAAGCTATTCCTTGATTTCGATTGGACAAAAATGAAATCGGAGCGCATCCGCATCCACGGCGATTATCATCTTGGGCAAGTCTTGGTGAATGGTGATGATTTCTTTATCCTCGATTTTGAAGGCGAACCCGAAAGTACGATTCGCGACCGCAAAGTAAAACAACCGCCGCTCAAAGATGTGGCTGGCATGTTCCGCTCGTTTCATTATTCGATCTATGCGACTATTTTTAACAACAAGGAGAAATATCCTTACGAACAGAAAGAACTGTTTCTGGCAGGAGAAATCTTATTCAAATACTTTGTCGGCGTTTTTATTCAAACATATACCGAAGTAGCGCAGGCGGGGAATCTTAACATAGGGTACCGTAAGGAAATCGACTTCCTGCTTCGATATTGCATCCTTGAAAAAGCAGTGTATGAACTGGGATATGAACTCAACTCTCGTCCGCGCTGGGCAGTTATTCCGTTGACCGGAATTGCAAGCATAATGGAATTCAACAATTAATACATAGCCCATGCAAAACAATGTGATGCCGAAAACCAACCCACTCCGAAAAGTTTTAGGCATTGCCTTTGGCCTTGCGGTAGTGGTCGGGAGCACCATTGGTGTCGGGATTTTACGAACGCCCGGAAGCATCGCCGCATTATTGCCTAACGCTACTTTGATCATGTCCTGCTGGATTGCCATCGGTTTGTATATCCTGCTCGCCGCGAGCTCCTATGCCGAACTGACGACGATGTTTCCCAAAGCGGGTGGGGCGTACAATTACATCAAACACGCTTTCGGAAATTACGCCGGATTCATCAACGGATGGTTCGATTTTCTATGTAATGCGATTGCCCCGGCGTATTTCTGCA
>JBBRXW010000397.1:0-1817 GCA_038238295.1 Flavobacteriales bacterium
CATTACCCGTTTAAAAAACTTTTAATCGATTTGAAATAAATTCCTGGAGCGTCGAGCCAGCCGTAATGCCCGCAGTTTTCTATCAAAACTAACTTCGAATTCGGGAAAGCATCTTTGATTTCGGTCGCCGTTGCTGTAGTAATAATATCATTTTCGCCTTGCAAAACCAAAACAGGTTTTTTAAAAGTTTTGAATTTTTGTGCGCAATTAAAATTGATTTTAAATAAATCCTGAATTACTAATGAATTCACCTCGGAATTCAATTGCAGCAATCTTTCTGCGATAATTGGCGCTTTGCTTTTATCAAAAACATAGGCTGAAGCGAGGAATTTTACACGGCTCTTTCTGGTCTTCATTGACGTATCACCACGGTCGAGTTGGCGCTGATAATAATCAAGACTATCTCTTTGATTTTCCGTAAGATTCGCTCTTTGTCTTTTACTAACATAAGTGGTAAAATTCATATTGATGCCACCGGACGATGATAAAATCAGCTTTTGAATTTTGTCCGGATGTTTGGAGGCGTAGTAGGCGGCAAGGATTCCACCAAACGAATGCCCAAAAACTGTCCATGTATCAATTTTAAGATGCTTTCGAAGGTTTTCTATATCCTGAACCATCAAATCCATCGTGATAGTAGTAGCTGATGTTTTTGCTATGGTAGATTTACCAGTTCCGCGCTGATCGTAAGTTATCGTTTGGTAGCCAAATTTCGACAGGCTTTCCGCAATCGATGCGAACCCTTCGCTATTCATTCCCGGACCGCCATTGATAATCAAAATAGGAGCACCTTCACCAAATGTTTTATAGCACAAGTTTGAATTCCCGCTGGCAACAATAGTTTCCTTTTGTGGAAACATAAGCGATGGCAGCAGCATTAAAACAATAAATACGGGAGTTTTCATTTTAATTTTTATGGCTTTCGGGTTTCAATTCCTTTTTCATTCCTTCGGTGGCTTTTCGTTCTGCGGCGTGCAATGGATACAAATGTGAAATACCAGCGGTATATTGATTTGGAATATCTGATGGTTGGTATTGTTCATAAGCCTGCGCGTGACGGACGAAATTCGGGTCGAGCAGCAATGGTCTTCCCAACGCTACGAGATCGGCTCTTCCATTCAACAGAATCGTATTAATCTGATCGATATTTTGAATATATCCTGTTGTTATGGTTGGAATATGAATCGCATTGCGGATCAAATCTGAGAATGGTGTCTGCCACATTCTTCCGACCTGTGGGTGTTGGTTTTCGATGGTATTGGCTGTAGACACATTGATGATATCCGCGCCAGCATTTTTGAATGCTTCACAAATAAATAATACATCTTCGGATGAAATCCCGTCTTCAGCCCAATCTGACGCTGAAACACGCACCGACATCGGTTTGTTTTCCGGGAAAACTTCTCGCATCGCTTCAAAAACTTGCAACGGAAATTTAATTCTGTTTTGAATGCTTCCGCCAAATTCGTCGGTACGGATATTTGTTAAAGGCGATAGGAAAGATGCTAGTAAAAATCCGTGATGTGCTTGCAATTCAATCATATCAAAACCGGCTTCTTCCGCAAATATAGCTGCATTGATAAATTCAGCTATGATGTTATTCATATCCGAAAGCGTCATTTCTTTTGGAGTGGCCATGACTGAAGTGAATGGAATCGGCGATGCAGAAATCAGATCCCAGCCGTTTTTAATCAATGGGATATTGCTGCCGACCGATGGCACATTAATCGAACCTTTCCGTCCGGAATGGCCGAGTTGGATACCAATCTTTGTTTTGCTGTATTTATGAACATAATTGACTACCTTTTTCCACTTAA
>JBBRXW010000398.1:0-1807 GCA_038238295.1 Flavobacteriales bacterium
GCTCCACTGCGCTGTCTTTTTCGCTTTCCAGTTGTAATTGCCAATCAAATACGCATCGCCAAATTGACCGCGTTTGCCAAAACTTCCGCTGGCAACGGAATACGTGACTTTGGTACTGACTGCGAAACGATCACTAAAATTTTTGGTATACGTGATATAGGGAGAAAAGTATTTGACATCGGCTTCACCAGCGCCAAAGATACTTCCAAGTTCGAGGTTGTTTTTGCTCGTTTTTTCTTCATTATGGAAACTATTTCCAATCGAACAAATGCCGGCATCGCTGCAACCCTGCGCACGACTATTTAAAAATGAAAGCAACACTATTACAAGAATGAGGATTTTTTTCATAATGAATTAATTAGCGGTTAAAGCGGCAATTGCAAACAAATGATTGAATTGCTGGCAATGAATCAATACGTGAGTATATTCGGTAACATTCACGGAAGTGGGAATAACATAGACCGTTGCTTCGGTCAAATTGCCTAGATTGACAAACCCGTTTGGCGTCGCCGCCTTTGATAAATAGACTTTCAGATCGGGACCGTCGGAAACACTAAAGTTTTCTAGTTTGACTTTATACTGATTGTCTTCGAGATAAATCTTGGCTTGACCTGTTACATTGATTCCGGAAGTCGGTGTAAAATCACCGCTATATTTCAAAATAGATGTAGCTTCAATCGGCGGGTCGGTTTTGTCATGCGTAAGATCGCCTTCGACTTCACAAGAAATCAGAAAGAATAACGATAGGAACAGCAGTAGATTTTTCATAGCGATGAATTTAATTGTTCTCCAAAATTAATGCTATTACAGGTGAAGATTTGTCGGTTAGTTTACATTTCAGTTAAAGTTTTTACCGCGGTTAAAATCTCCTGGAGTCGCTGATTTCAAAATCTAAAAAAGATGTATCTTTGGAACCAAATTCAATACGCATGATCTCCAACGAAACAGTACTTTTGTCTTCCACATTAGAGCAATATTTTGAGCAGTTCCGCAAGCATATTATTGGAATTGACCAGGAATTCGTTTCCCCATTCGGGAAGCAAAAAATTATCTATACCGATTGGACCGCCAGTGGGCGTTTGTATCGCCCGATTGAAGAAAAAATGATGAATGATTTCGGATCATTTGTCGCGAACACGCATACCGAAACGACAGTATCCGGAACGGTAATGACGTTGGCGTACCATAAAGCGCGGCACATTATTAAGGACCATGTGAATGCGAATGCCGATGATGTTTTGATTACCGATGGTACTGGAATGACTGGTGTCGTCAATAAATTTCAGCGTATCTTAGGATTGAAAGTACCGGAAAATTTAAAAGCCTATACCAAAATCCCACACGAAAACAAGCCTATTGTTTTTATTTCACACATGGAGCATCATTCGAATCAGACTTCTTGGCTCGAAACGATTGCCGATGTAGTTGTTGTTCCTGCTTGTGAGAAAGGATTGTTTTGCCTTACTACTTTCAAGGAATTGCTGCATCAATATCAGGACCGTTCGATTAAGATTGCTTCGATAACGTCGTGTTCGAATGTTACTGGTATTAAAACACCGTATCATGAAGTGGCAAAACTGATGCACCAGAATAACGGTTTGTGTTTCGTTGATTTCGCCTGCTCTGGGCCGTATGTCAAAATTGATATGCATCCCGAAGATCCGGAAAGTTACCTCGATGCCATCTTTTTTTCGCCACATAAATTTTTAGGTGGACCGGGCACAACGGGAGTTTTGGTATTCAATAAAAAATTATACCGCAACATGGTACCGGACAATCCGGGTGGCGGAACCGTTTCGTGGACGAA
>JBBRXW010000399.1:0-1769 GCA_038238295.1 Flavobacteriales bacterium
CGTCCAGCGCACCCACATATAGAAAAAGATGAAGAAACATATTTTGGTAAACAGTACCAGTATTCCGATTACGTTCGCTGGGTTGACACCCCAATGTTCGACCGCCCAATGCATTCCCGGATAATTATAGCCGCCAAAAAACAGCACCGCTATAATTGTCGATGAGATAAACATGTTGGCGTATTCCGCAAACAGGTAGAATCCCATTTTCATCGAAGAATATTCGGTATGATATCCGCCGATCAATTCTGATTCGCATTCTGCCAAATCAAAAGGGGTACGGTTGGTTTCTGCAAAAGCACAAATCAAAAAGATTAGAAAAGATAGCGGCTGGTAGAAGACATTCCAATGCATTCCATATTGCTGAGCAGATATTTCTCTTAAGCTCAACGTTCCGGTCATCATCAAAAGCGCAATTACAGATAATCCCATTGCGACTTCATACGAAACCATTTGCGAAGCGGCGCGAACGGCACCCATCAAAGAGAATTTGTTGTTGGAAGCCCAGCCTCCAATCATGATTCCGTAAACGCCAACAGAAATAACGCCGAAAATATACAATAGAGCAACATCAATATCAGTGGCTTGCAGAATGATATCTCTACCAAACAAATGCAATTTATCGCCCCACGGAATCACGGCACTCGTCATTAAAGCGGTGCTCATTGCAATCGCAGGTCCAACGATAAATAAAAATCGATTCGGCGTATTCGGAAAAAATTCTTCTTTAGAGAATAATTTCAATCCATCGGCAAGTGGCTGCAAAATCCCACCAATCCCAGCTCTATTCGGCCCAATTCGGTCTTGTAACCAGGCAGCAATCTTGCGTTCCGCCAAAGTCGAATACATCGCCATCAACATCGTAATCGCAAAAATCACAACGATGAAGACACTTTTTTCTATGATAAAGGCACTATTCATTGTTTCCTAATTTTTCCTGATTGATAATGTCTTCCTGTGTCAATGGCGTAGTCGGCATACTGATTTTTTTACGATCGATGTCGCGTCCCAACAAAATATTTTTCTCGGTAGCGATAGCCACTTTGTCTAATTTTTGGGTGTAGTTATTTTGATTGATTACCGAATCCTTTTCGAATTTCTTCGGTCCTTCAATTACCCAATGACTTGGATCTTTGTGGTCGAAACGGCATTCATTACAGATAAATTCTTCTACTTCGTGGTATTCATCTTTGCGTCCGGTGACGCGTTGAATTTCATCTCCAAACATCCAGACGGTTGTCTTTCCACAACATTTGGTGCAGTCGCGGTGGGCATTATACGGTTTGTTGAACCAAACTCTTTGTTTGAATCGGAATGTTTTATCAGTTAAGGCTCCAACGGGACAAACATCAATCATGTTTCCGGAGAATTCATTATCGATGGCTTTGGAAATGCAGGTCGATATATTCGAATGGTCGCCACGATCCATCACACCATGAACACGTTTGTCTGTCAATTGATCGGCCACCATCACACAACGGTAGCACAAAATACAACGGTTCATATGCAATTGAATGTTCGGTCCTATATCTTCCGGCTCGAAGGTTCTTTTTTCTTCTATGAAGCGGGTTTTTGATTTTCCGTGTTCAAAACTTAAATTTTGCAGGTCACATTCTCCGGCCTGGTCACAAACTGGGCAATCTAAAGGGTGATTGATCAATAAAAATTCGGTCACTGATTTTCTCGCTTCTGTAACCCTTTCGGATGATTTGCTATTGACTTCCATTCCGTCCATGCAACCGGTGACACAAGATGCCATTAGTTTCGGC
>JBBRXW010000400.1:0-1764 GCA_038238295.1 Flavobacteriales bacterium
CCGTGCTGTTCCGTTGCGCCGGTCGGAACGATCACCGTATGATGCGTCTGCAGAAACGCCTCGACTTCTGGGTTCGTCATCTCACCGAGAAACACGGTCGATGGCTTCATCAGTCCTCCAATTGACTTCTGTAGATTCCGGACAAGGATACCGGCGAAGTTTGGGTGTTTTTGATTGCAATAAATTCGAGATCATTACTAACCGGAAAAGCTACCGAAGTGCCCGGATTATAATTGATTTTATCAATCACCAATGCCGGTGTCACAACAGCATTGCAACCCGAAAATGAACCAACATGATTCGTTATCCAGCCTATTCGCGTCAACAAAAATTGTTTCATGGCTGCAATTTCCACCTCATGATTTGGAATTGTGCCCCATCTTTCATTTTCACGGACAATAGCTTCATTTATACGAATCACAGTAGCATCTATGAAAGTTACCAAATTCGTATAGGCTAAAGGTTGGTCCGACGAAGTCAACTCATTCCATCTTTTCGAAAAATAGCATTTAAAAGTTGCATTATTAAAGAGATCCGTCCAGAATTCTGCACCTTCATTATCACCATTCGAGAATTGCCAGATATCAGTCTTGCTTCTGTCGAATCCATATTGAAAAAGATCATTGCCATAGGTCAAATTAAAATCCCAGATTGGGCCTGCACGCAATTTCCCGCTGCGGTCTTTATGAAAATAGGTACTCAATTGATAGCCATCCACATTAGAAGCGAGCTCATTGCTGATCATAAAATCAATAAAAGTAGGTATGTCAATTAGCGACGGATAACCATAAATCACATTTATATTATTGGAATGCGACCGACTCGCAAGATTTAAAAACTGTGCATGGATATACGAATCTTGTTCTGCCGTTACATTTTCCGGTTTCGGTAAATCATGGATGAAATTGGTTTCCCCAGCATACGACGGCATCGTCCAGGCAATCGGATCGCCACCGGTAGTTTTGTCGGCTTTAGTTATATAACCGCCGGTGAGACTGGGAATTGTATTATCGGAATCGGTGATTTTAAAAATATTGACACGGTTCGAATCGGCTTTGATTTTTTCCTGCAAAAGATACAATCCCTGGTACTCATTGTTAATCACAACTTCGCAAAACTCGGTTCGGGGCGCATAATTTCCCATCTGACGGGATAAATTATACGATAAATAATCCCGGATTAATGAGGGATCGAACGCGAGGCCGTTCAATATCCAATCGTTTTCTTTGGGCATTCCCAGCAAACTAACATTGTTTACGGTATTATTATCGCTTTCCACAGTTGTAAAACCGTAACCTTTTTTTGGCAAATCCTGAGAAGAAGAGCCTCTGATTTCTATAGTAATCCGGCCATTGTAATTTAAAAAGCCGGCGGTAGCATTATCGTTAAGATAATTTCTGCTGCCATCCGGATGCTTGATAATTTTCATCGAAGCTAAAACTCTCGGATCGTCGGGAATCTGCGTTGGCTGGTTGGTTTCGGGATTGGTATCGGTCGTGATAATGACAATCGGCAGATTACTATTGGTAAATGTTTGAGCGACAACAGCCAATGGAAAGAAAGCTACAGCTACCAAAACCATTTTCAAAACGGACGGACATTTTAAAAAATAAAAATTTCTCATCAATAATTTTTTTCAAATGTAAGTATAAACTGAATATCAAAAATACTTTTCCATGTGCCATAAATTTGCAGCAACGAAAAGTTTTAAATTGCGAAGAATAATTTGTATGTTAACACTTAAATTTAAATCATGAAGCACCC
>JBBRXW010000401.1:0-1756 GCA_038238295.1 Flavobacteriales bacterium
CATAAGATTGTTATGCTTCGCGACCGTCTCAGGGTGATGGAGCAAAAAATCAATGCCAGCACTATCGAGGAAATTGAAAAAGTAGAACTACAACAATACATCACTAGAATTTATGGAAGTTTAACAACTTTCAATGTATTATTCAAATCACCAACCGACTATTTCGTTGGTGAAAAAACAAAATAAAAAAAACCGCCTATTGAAGTAGGCGGCCTTTAGCTATTATGCAATATAATAGTATTCAGATTTAGGATCAGTAACTTCAATAATGATTTATTGATCTCCCCCGAAGATTATAATATGGCGGCAAATAGCATACTATATCTTCTAATCTAAAGGATCTCGTCCTTGGATTAATCGCAGAATGACTGCTATTACGGCAATCACCAACAAGATGTGAATGAGGCCTCCGGTTGCGTAACCACCTAAAAAACTGATGGCCCAAATAATCACTAAAATTACTGCGACGGTATAAAGTAAATTTCCCATTTTAATTTGTGTTAAAGATTAGTTTTTCAATTCGTTTGTTAATGTAAATTTCATTATTTTAATTTCACCAGCATTGTAAAATATTTGTTAAATCTTATAGAATTTTAACAGTTACTTTTTAGTATGTGGAATCTTTTCTTCGAAAGTTTCCTTTCTAATTTCGACAGCATACGCATTTGGAATAATTTTTTTTCCATGAGTCATCGCATAAACTTTAGTAAACTCAGCACCAAAATATAAAATAATTGCCGAATAATATACCCAAACCAAAATAATAATAACGGATCCTGCAGCACCATAAACACTGGCAATCGTTGAACTTCCAATATAATATCCAATGGCGAATTTACCGATCATGAATAGTATAGAAGTCACGCTCGACCCTATCAGTGCATCTTTCCAGGCTATCGTTCCATCGGGAAGTGTCCTGAATATGATGGAAAATAACATCGTGGTACTAATAAACAAAATGAAAATATTGAGGATATAAAACAAATAAACAGTAGCGTCTGGAAAATAGAGCATCAGGCGCGTATTAAAAGCATCCATTACGGTATTGACAGTAAGACTTACCAACAGTAAAAACCCTACAGCTCCAATCATAGAAAACGACATCAACCGGTTTTTGATAAACTTGACAAACCCTTTATTAGGTTTTGCTTTTAATCCCCAAATAAAATTAATCGAACTTTGTATTTCGGCAAAAACTCCTGAAGCCCCTATTAATAAAGTAATACCACCAATAGCCGTGGCAAAAACATTATTTTTTGATAGGGTGATATTTTTGATCGCATCCTGAATCTGTAGGGCAGCTTCATTGCCAACCAAACCGTTGATTTGCCCGAAAAACTTACCGGTAACTGCTTCCGTGCCGAAGAAAATCCCACAGATAGAAAGGATAATAATTATTAGCGGCGGCAATGCAAAAATTGTATAATAGGAAAGCGACGCACTCAATTTTATCGCATTGTCATCGTCGAATTCATTATATGTCTTCCGGATGATTTCCCAGGTTTTCTTAGTCCATTTGACTTTTTTCATATCTTAAATTTAATTTCTTTAAACGAAAAGTTACCTGCATCAAGGTTGAGTTTCCTGCAATCAAATCTGCGATGATTTCTGCGGTGATTAAACTGAAAGTAATACTGTTAAACCATTATTAATAATATTCCATCGGCAGTAGTGTGCAGATAAAGATACGGATTTGTTGTATTCCCCAACAATACATCTTCTAGAATTGGTGCGTTGGATGTTGCTCACTGACGAC
>JBBRXW010000402.1:0-1735 GCA_038238295.1 Flavobacteriales bacterium
GGGTCCGTATACGTATTTGTCAGGTACTAATCAAAACGCTTGTACACTACCTTTGAGTTTATCAACAAACGTTGAAAGCATTTCAGGCAACTACGCTTATGTGGGATTGCATTGGGATTATAATGGAGAAACAAATTTTGAATTTGCTGTAGTACAGCACAATTCTGCGATTTCGCCTTCTAACATACAGTCGCATTCTGATTCGGGCACCTATCCAGTAGTGGTCCTTAATCGAAGCTACGACTATGATTTTTATATAAGAGCCATTTGTAGTGATGGAAGCAGAACCGCATGGACCGGCCCTGTAGTAATTTACCTTTAATCCATTGTTCAGAAAGAACAGTAGTGAAAGGCCGGACATTATCAAGAATTGCAAGGCAATACGACAGCTCAAAATGGTGAAGGGGAATTTGATACCAAAAACGTAAGAAAATATACTTAACCTTTATGCAAAATATACTTTTATCACTGTTCCTAATTATTATTGTATCAGCTGGATGTAACCCCGTTCCTGACGCTACAGGAGTGAGTTGTGGAAACGTTTCCTCTTTTACCGTTGTTCAACACAGCGAAAGCATTCTTGTTAGCTTGAATAGCAATGTAACGCCTTTATATTATGAAGTCTCTGTCAATCTAGCATCACAACCTAATTTGAATCCAAAAAACGGTGTAATTAAAATTATGGATACCGTTTCGAAAACTTTTACTATGGCTGAATTAGGTATGCAGCCGGGACTAACATACTTATTTTATGTAAGAACTGCTTGTGAAAATAAGAGCAAGTGGAGCGCTCCGATTAGCATTACTGCGAGTTCTTCTTGTGATATCCCTACCAATCTAGAATTTATTTACGACGGTTCAGATGTTGCATTCAAATGGAGCACAAATGATATTAATACTTCCTTTTATCAGGTAGAATATGGTAATCAGGGGTTTGTGAAAGGCACTGGGACTGTGGTGCAAGTTAATGGTCAGCAATATTCAGGTATGACGCTGTATGCCAACCAAGGTTACGATTTTTATGTAAGAGCGTATTGTAATGGTAGTGCGGCATGGAGCTCATGGGTGGGTCCGAGTAATTATTATTCAATAACTCACCAAAATCCTCGTTCGTTACCGTTAGGTTTAAATTATAACATCGTAAACAAAACAGTATCTAATGCCACTATAGCCTTACATTGGGTTTTTAACGGGGCAACTCTTTTTGATTATGCGGTGGTGCATCGCAATGCCGCTATTACGGCTTCGGATATTCACTCTGCAACTACTAATAATTGGCCAAAAATTATAATTGACCGCTACAATGACTATGATTTCTATATGCGCTCTACTGACAACAACGGAAGCAAAAGCGCATGGTCAGCACCAATTAGTATTTATATAAAATAATCATGGCATTAGGAAAAGAAGAAATCGCAAAACGTATCGCAAAAGAAGTCAAGAACAATTACTTCGTGAACCTTGGTATTGGAATCCCAACCTTGGTCGCGAATTATGTGCGCCATGATATTGCCGTTGAATTTCAGAGTGAAAATGGGGTGTTGGGTATGGGACCATTCCCTTTTGAAGGCGAAGAAGATGCCGATCTAATCAATGCCGGAAAGCAAACAATCACGACCTTGCCCGGTGCCAGCTTTTTCGATTCAGCAATGAGTTTCGGAATGATCCGCGGACAGCATGTAGATTTAACGATTCTCGGAGCGATGGAAGTTGCTGAAAACGGCGACATTGCCAA
>JBBRXW010000403.1:0-1714 GCA_038238295.1 Flavobacteriales bacterium
GAATGGCGTTCCTGATTACTTACAACTAGACTCCAATGACGACGGTATCAACGATATTAAAACGGGTTTATATGGCAGTTTAGATGCCAATGGTGATGGTAAAATAGATGGTTCAGGAGATATAGATCGTGATGGTATCACCGACACTTTTGATACAAATACTATTTTAAGAGGTTCTCCTAGAGATTTAAACAGAAAATTATACTTAGATTTTGACGGAAGAAATGATTACGCAGAAAACGTAGCACTTCTTGGCGGATTATCGAACGCATCGTTGATGGCATGGATCGATTTAAACAGTGCTTTTAGTACTACAGGTGTTGTGGTTGGACAAGATAAATTTCAAATTAAAATCACCAGCTCAAAAACACTTCAGGCTATAGTAAACGGAACAACGCTAACGTATGCAACACCTCTAAACACGGCACAATGGTGTCATGTGGCAGCAACTTATGGAGGCGGAACGCTGACACTCTATCTCAATGGAAAATTAGTAGCTTCACAATCTTTGTCAGGAAGTATTGCCGCCGATGCCAGTAAACTGACCCTTGGTAGAGATCCGCTGTCAAGCACCAACTATTTCAAAGGCAAAATCGATGAAGTTAGAGTATTTAATGTTACTTTAACCAGCGATCAAGTGCAACGAATGGTATACCAAGAAATCCAAAATACAGCTTCTCAAGTAAGAGGTGCGATTGTACCGAAAGATGTTGGTAGCTTACCTTTTGCAAACGTATTGCGATACTATAAAATGGATGCCTATAAAGATGATATCGTAGATGATTTAACAACGGCCTCTATCGATACCGGAACCGGCATGAAATTATACAACCACAAAGTAATTGATGTGCAACAAGCGCCAATGCCTTTCACAACTATTAGAACAGGGACATTTGCAACTGCTGTTAATGATGTGACTAAAGATATCCGAGGCTTAGATGTTTCCGATTTCGATTACGCTATCATTCAGGTAAAACACACTATTACTGAAACAGGAAACAATGTTAATTTAGGAATGTTTGTTGACCCAGGTGTGACTATCAGTATGACAAATGATACTAAACTTCAGAATGACTGGTATTTAAAATTAGACGGAAAAATTGATTTAGTTGGGAAATCTCAATTAGTTCAAACCACAAATTCTGACTTGGATGTAACAAGCGCTGGTTCTTTAGAAAGAGATCAACAAGGACAATCGAATAAATTTAATTATAACTATTGGTCTTCTCCTGTAAGTGCCATCAACACGACAAGCAACAATACAGCTTTTACAGTTGACTCTGTATTGAAAGATGGAACAAACCCGAATAACATCCAGAATATTACCTGGACCACCGGTTACAACGGTGCAGCAACCACACCAATTACGTTGAGTAGTTACTGGTTATTCAAATTCCAAAACTTAACGCCTCAATATGCAAATTGGGCAGCGGTAGGACAAAATGGTGCTTTGCAAGCGGCACAAGGATGGACTATGAAAGGTTCGGATGCAGCAACAACCACACAGAATTATACTTTTGTTGGGAAACCTAATAATGGAATAATTACCACTACGATTGCCGCAGGAAATTTAAATCTTACTGGAAATCCTTATCCTTCTGCATTGGATGCTGATGCCTTTATAAATGCCAATCTGTCCAGTACGACCGGAGCAATGTATTTCTGGGAGCACTATAGCACGAACTCCTCACACAACCTTTTAGCCTATCAGGGA
>JBBRXW010000404.1:0-1707 GCA_038238295.1 Flavobacteriales bacterium
ATTTCAATCGCTCTTTTATAGTATTTTTCGGCCGCAACAGGATCTGTTTTAGAAGCAATAACACCAAGGTTATAGACCAAATCCGAATCATTGGGGTTCTTTTCTAAAACTTCAGCGATTAATTTTTTATACATCTCGAAATCTTTCAAATCAAGATAAATGTTCGCTTCCGCTAGAGTCAATGAAGTATCTTCAGGATTGGCGGCACGAGCTTCAGCTAAAGCTGATTTTGCTTGATCGGCTTTCCCTTGCTGCACTAATATCAAAGCGATGTTTCTATAAATTTCCCCTCTTTTCGATTGGATTTTCTCATCTCTTGGATTCGAATATAATTTTAAACGGACTTTGGTATCGCGATCGGTTTTCGAAGCTGGAGTCGATCCGAAAAATTCTTCCTGATCGTTTAAGGCATTCTTTGCGTAATAGCCCATTCCTTCTCCAGAGAAATTTTGTTTTTTAAGTTCTTCATACATCCCTAAAGCGCGATCATAATCTGCTGCATTGACGGCATAGTTGGCCGCGTAGTATAGTTTGTCCAAATCGGTTTTGTCGAGTTCGTAGATCTGATACAACAAATCGGAGGCGACTTTAAAGTTTTTCGCAGTTCCGGCATCTACTGCAGCGTTGATCATTTGACTTTTGACATCAGCCATTGCTGATTTTGCCTGATCTGAGTACTTCGATTTGCCGGATGTTTTTTCTACATTGAGAACTTCAAGATAGGCTTGCGCTGCGGACGAAAGGTTTTTAGCGGTTTCCATTTTTTTATTTGCCATGTCCATGTAGGCATTTCCTTTCACAAAATAGTATTGCGCTTTTTCAGCATCCGTGGCGCTTCCGATGGTTGCCTGCACCTGATTTAAAGTAGCAATAGCTTCGGCAGAATTTCCATTTTTAACGGATTTCTCCGCGGCTTTAATCTGATCTTTTTGAGCAAAATTGCTCACCGATATCAATAAAGCTGACGCCAGTAGTAGATAGTTACTTTTCATTGAAATGATATTTAATTATTATTCTTCGTTATTGTCGTCGGAATCATCGGCATCATCGTCTTCATCGATTTCTGCATCGTCATCATCGTCATCTTCTTCTTCTTCGGCAGCATCATCTTCAAGAATCTCCAAAACTGGTTTGACCCTTTCGATGTTTTCTACAGTAATGATTTCGCCATCTTCACCGATGATTGTTTCTTCTACATCGTCTTTCATCACTTTGGTAACAGCTGCAATCGAGTCATTTCCTTTAATATTGATTAATTTGACACCTTGAGTAGCCCGACCCATAACGCGTAAATCTTCGACAGCCATTCTAATCGTCAATCCTGATTTGTTGATAATCATCAAATCATCGTTATCGGTGACCACATTGATGGCAATCAATTTACCTGTTTTTTCGGTGATGTTAAGCGTTTTCACTCCCTTTCCACCTCGGTTGGTAATTCTGTAATCATCTAAACTCGAACGTTTTCCGTAACCGTTTTCAGCAACTACAAGGATTTCACTGCTCATGTCATTTACGGTTACCATCCCGATTACTTCATCTGATTCGTCCTTAAGGGTGATTCCACGAACTCCAGAAGCCGTTCTACCCATTGGGCGTGTTTTGGTCTCTTCGAAACGAACCAATTTACCGGATTTAACCGCCATTATAATTTGACTTTCTCCGTTGGTTAGTTGTGCGCCTAGTAATTCATCTCCTTCTCTGATA
>JBBRXW010000405.1:0-1704 GCA_038238295.1 Flavobacteriales bacterium
AGCGTTGAGTTCGTGTAAAGGATTCATTGTAGTTGTGTTGTTTTTTGAAAGCTCAAATATAACGATTCTCCCGCATTGAATTCCTCATTTTTAATTGAAATACATTAAATGCATTTGCTCAATTCTTTAGAGACAATTTTCATTCCTTTAGACCCTGTTGCCGCAATGACTTTGAGATTACCCGGTGCGTTCGAAATGGTGGCAGGTTTCGGATCGATATAATAAATCGGGATATTTTCCCGGGTATAATGAATCAGTCCAGCTGCAGGATATACCTGCAACGATGTACCGATAACAATCAGAATTTGCGCTTTCTGTACCAGCGATATCGCTTGTTCGAGAGCAGGGACCGGTTCGCCAAACCAAACAATATGCGGACGCAATTGATGGCCGTTGGGATCTACATCGCCGAGAATTAGGTCATCGTGCCAATCGATAAGGTGCTGGTCGTTTCGGACAGAACGCACTTTTAGTAATTCACCATGAAGGTGCAACACTTTGGTGCTTCCGGCGCGTTCGTGCAAATTGTCGACATTTTGGGTGATGATCGTAATCTCAAAATCCTGTTCTAATTCGGCCAAAATCTGATGTCCGCGGTTGGGTTGCACTTCCTGCAATTGCCGCCGTCTTTGGTTGTAGAAATCGAGTACGAGCTCCGGATTTTTCTGCCAGCCTTCCGGAGTTGCGACATCCATGACGTTGTGTCCTTCCCATAATCCATCACTGTCGCGAAAGGTTTTGATACCACTTTCGGCAGAAATCCCGGCTCCGGTTAAAACGACGAATTAATTATTAATAAAAGATGATGACCAAAGATTAGTTTCCTATCAGCGGTTGTATTTTAAAAGTTTAAAGCTACTCTTTTTTACTATTTTTACGAAAATTATTTTCTTCATGATTGATCTTGATTATCTGAATTATCTCGAAGGGTTCCTTACCGACAACCGTAAAGAAAGGTTTATGGACGTTTTGTCGACTCGGACAAATCATTTCACTGTTGCTATTGAAGACCTTTTTCAATTGCACAATACTAGTGCGGTAATGCGGAGTTGCGAGGTCTTTGGCATTCAGCAATTGAATGTCATAGAAGAGAAATTCGGAAAAAGCATCGATAAAGAAATTGCTATGGGTGCTCAGAAGTGGGTGGATGTCAACCGCTTCGAAAGTATTGCTGCCTGCATTCAAAATTTAAAAAGCAAAGGCTATCAGATTATTGCTACGACTCCGCATGAGAATAATTGTCTACTCGATGATTTCGATATTTCAAAACCTAGTGCCTTATTTTTCGGAACGGAGCGCGACGGCTTGTCAGAAGAAGTACTGCAACAAGCGGATGGGTTTTTGAAAATTCCGATGGTTGGCTTTACCGAGAGCCTCAATATTTCTGTTTCCGCCGCGATTATCATTCAGAATCTAATGAGCCGGCTGCACAAATCAGAACTTCCATGGCAATTGTCGGAAGAGGAATTTTTAGAAAAACGATTGGATTGGGCGCGAAAAACGATTAAAGATATCCGACGGATTGAAGCGCGGTATTTTATGGAAAACAGTAAAAAAGGGTAAGTATCATTTTTTCTTGAGAATTTTATACTCCTCATAACAACCGCTAATTGCATCCATGATTTGCAGGTCGTTGGCGGTTTTGATAAACGATTCCGAGTAACTGCAACGCTCTAAGATTTCAGCGATTTCTTTTTTATCGAC
>JBBRXW010000406.1:0-1691 GCA_038238295.1 Flavobacteriales bacterium
ATAGGATATAGTAAAAAAAGCCCTGAAATTCAGGGCTTTTTTTTATTCTTTTTCCAATTCCTTACGGTATGTCGACATATTCTCGCGGACAGTTTCGTCCAATTCCGGTTCTCGGATATCCGCATACTTTTGCATTTCCTCCCAAATGATTTTGGCAATAATATACCGCGCCATTTTTTTATCGTCGGATGGAATCACAAACCACGGTGCCGAAGGTTTCGAAGTAGCATTAATCGCTTCTTGATAACATTTCATATACGCATCCCACAACTCGCGCTCCTTAAGATCACCGATAGAAAATTTCCAGTTGTCCTCGCCATTTTCCAGCCGCTTCAACAATCGCTTGCGCTGCTCTTCCTTGCTCATGTGAAAATAAAACTTCAAAACAATGGTCCCGTTTTGCCCAATATGCTTTTCGAAATTATTGATTTGCTCCATTCTGTTTTCCCAAAATTTCGGGGTGATATCCTCCACTTTTTCTATGCCCGGTAAGTTTTCATGTAGAATATAGTCTGGATGAACCCGCGTCACCAATACATTTTCATAATGCGTCCGGTTAAATACCGCAAATTTCCCTTTCTCAGGCAATGCCAAATAATGCCGCCACAAATAGTCATGCTCCAATTCCGTCGAATTCGGCGTTTTAAAACTATGCACGTCCACACCACGTGGATTGAATTCCTTAAAAACCTCGCGAATCAAACTGTCCTTCCCCGACGTATCCATCCCCTGCAGGCAAATCAAAACACTATACCGATTGTGCGCGTACATTACATCTTGCAGGGCACTGAGTTTCTTTTGAACCTTTAGTAATTTTGCTTCTTTTTCGTCATCAGACGCTTTTATCTTAAGTAAAGTTGGGATTTCAGACAGCAGTATCGGCTGCACCACTTTAAAATCATCCGGATTAATCGACTCCATATTTATTATTTTATACGAGTAAATATAACTATTTTTAGGAGCTGTTTCCCGCTATGCGCTACAATCTTTTTTGTTTCGCTTAGCACGGTGCAAAGACAGGATTTTATCAACAAAAAAGGATTTCCACTGCTATCGGGGCTAGGCAATCCGCTCCAAAACACCATGCAAAAATTCACACTCGATATCCTTTTCCACATCATCGGAATCGGCTCCGCTTCCGGGATTATCTATAAAGACAATACCGTTTATCTGATTTCCGACAGCGGTTCTAGCCTCTACAACTATCATATCAAGGAGCAAAAATTGGGTAAAATCCAGCTTTTCGAAAATGCCGTTTCCGAAAACATCCCCAAAAAACTAAAAGCCGATTTCGAAGCCATCGCAAATCACGAAGACGACTATTATATCTTCGGTTCCGGGTCGACGGAAAACAGGAATAACATGGTGCATTATAATGCCGTAACACAACAAACTACCACTGTCGATTTGACATTTTTATATGCTGCTATGCAAAGTTTTAGTGCTATTAACGCGAAGGATTTCAATATCGAAGGCGTCGTTTATGATGGAAAAACCTGGTATTTCTTCCAGCGCGGCAATGGTAAAAAAGGCCATAACGGCATATTCACCGTCAACGGAAAAAACCTCGAAAATGATTTCACGATCCTTTTCAATCCCTTTAAACTTCCCAAAATAAATGGCATCGCCAGTAGTTTTACCGATGCAACAATGGTAGGAAATTCGATTTATTTTTTGGCAACCGCTGAAGC
>JBBRXW010000407.1:0-1689 GCA_038238295.1 Flavobacteriales bacterium
GACTAACTATTCCGGCATTTCGTGTGGATGTACAACGGGAAATTGATGTTATTGAAGAGATTCTTCGGGTATATGGTTACAACAACATCAACTTTACGAAAAAACTGAATGCGACCGTGTCGAACGCTGCACGAACGGAAGATTATAAAGTACAGAATATCGTCGCGAATCAATTGAATTCGATTGGTTTTCATGAAATGATGGCGAACTCGTTGACGTCGCCGGAATATATCGCGCTTTCCTCTTTATTGAAGGAAGAACACAATGTGATGATGCTCAATCCGTTGAGCAGTGATTTATCGGCCATGCGGCAATCATTATTGTTTTCCGGTCTAGAAGCGGTTTCGTATAATATCAATCGACGGAATTCCGATTTGAAATTGTTCGAATACGGGAAATCGTATCATAAATTCGATTCCGGTTACGAAGAACAAAAACATCTGACATTGTTCCTTTCTGGAAACCGCAATTCCGAAAACTGGACGAATGCACAGCAACCAACGGATTTCTTTTTATTCAAAGGCTATGTCGATGCAATCCTTTCGCGATTAGGCCTCGAAAAAGTTAAAGCCGAGCCGGTTTCATCTGATATTTTTGCTGAAGGACTTGCTTTGTTGATTGGCGAAGACAAAATTGTCGAATTCGGTACTGTGAAGAAGTCGGTGTTAAAGCATTTCGATATCCGTCAGGAAGTATATCATGCGGATTTCCACTGGAATGCGATTTTAAAATTGATCAGCAATAAAATTAAATTTACAGACATTCCGAAATACCCGGAAGTACGCCGTGATTTGGCATTGCTGATTGATGAAGATATTGCTTTCGATTCGATATACAAAATCGCACGACAAACCGAAAAATCATTATTGAAAGGCATTCAACTTTTTGATGTATATACCGGAAGCAATTTGCCGCAAGGTAAAAAATCGTACGCAGTAAGCTTTACATTACAGGACCATTCGAAAACGTTGACCGATGAGCAAATCGATAAAGTGATGACCAAATTGCAAAAGAATTTCGGGACAGAATTGGGCGCTAGTTTGCGATAAAAACAGAAAACTTTTTTACATTTGTAGGACACAGTATTAATTTAAAACACACACCAATGAAAATTAAATCTTTTGCTATCGTCTTGTTTTTATTTGCATTGAATTCGATGCAGGCGCAATCTTCGATGGACAAATGGCCCGCATTAAAAGCATTCCACGAAGTATTGTCACAGACCTTTCATCCTTCTGAAGAAGGCAATTTAGAACCCATTAAAACCCGTTCGGAAGAATTGATGAATAAAGCTTCGGTTTTATTGAAATCAGAAATTCCTGCCGATTTTAAAACAACTGCAATTTTAGCTTCGGCAGAAAAATTACAATTAAAAGCCAAAGCGCTTCACAAAATGGTCGTTTCCAAAGCAGCTGATGCTGATATCAAAAAATCACTGTCTGAAGTTCATGATATTTTTCATGAAATTGTTGGACTCTGTTCAGAGCAAAAATAATCGAAAGCCCAATGCATCATTGGGCTTTTTTATTGGTTTTTAACAGCCAAAAATCATAAAAACTTCTTAATCGTAAAAATATTCTTTGACGGTTTTTTACTTTTGAAATTAAAATAGAATTGTAATGCATTCTCTGGCTGACTACTTTAAAAAAATTATTAATAGTACACTGCAAAAACTCATCGTCGTATCTC
>JBBRXW010000408.1:0-1680 GCA_038238295.1 Flavobacteriales bacterium
CCAACTGCAGCTTTCTGATTTTCAATCGGCTTCCTCTCAAATTGGCAATGTCAAAATTTATAGCTTATATACTTCATGTGGACCGGAATTTTCATTCTATATGAGCAATGTCGAATTTATTTTTACGAAGAATTTCAATTCAAAAGTCAATGCTTCTTTTAAAAGAAATAGTTCTGCATTAGTGGCACCTGACACCGTTGTTGCAACTGATTTATTATGCTTTGCTCAATATCAATTTGATCTATCGGAATTATACGCCCGAAAACTGCGGAAAAAAATCTTTGAAGAAAAAGCGACGCTTTCGAATATAAATTTCATCAAGCCCATTTTCGATGCGATACAAAACGAGTATTCAGAAAAAGCCACAAATGCTGGAAAGGCAACGGATCTCGGTAGAAAAA
The DNA here is from genome assembly GCA_038238295.1 of Flavobacteriales bacterium. Classification (GTDB taxonomy): domain Bacteria; phylum Bacteroidota; class Bacteroidia; order Flavobacteriales; family Flavobacteriaceae; genus Flavobacterium. The sequence continues at coordinate 402 of JBBRXW010000408.1, forward strand.
AAGACCAATTGAAAACCCTACACGAAGAAGTTCTTAAAGAAATTCAGGAGCTTTCGGATTTCTGCAAAGAATGTAAACCGCCAAAAAAGAAATAATAAATGAACCTTATCACCAGCATAGATGTTTTCGTTATGCGCCTTTACAACTTCTTACTTCCTTTGCATAAAATTGAAAAAAAAATAAAAAATCACCCCTATGGATTCTGATAAGTTATATATTATCGGGGCATTGGCTCTTAATTTTCTACTGTTCCTTCTGGTACTTTTTCTGTGTTGGTTTTTCATTAAAAAGGAAAAAGGAAAAAGAAAGATCACTTGGTCTATCCTAAAAAAAGCACTACTAATAACGCCTGTAGGGTATGTTTTTATTATCATCGTCAGTTTTATTGCAATGCTGTTTACTGCTGATACCGTCCAGGAAAACCGAGCTATTGAACGCATGCTGAATAGCGAAAACTTGGCAGTAATTGTTTTAGGCAATCCAGCAAAAAGCAACGGTCAACCCAGCAAAATTCTGAAATCGAGATTGGATAAAGCACTTGAAATTAGCAAAAAACCCAACGTTGTTACTACAATCGTTTCAGGTTCATCGGTTTATAATCAGTTTGTGGAAGCGGAAGTGATGCAGCAGTATCTCATTTTGCATGGCGTAAATAATACAAAAATCATCCCCGAAAAAAGAGCTAGGAATACCTTTCAAAATGCGCAATTTAGTATGGCAATCCTTCGTGATCTGGGCATCAAAAATACCGTTGTTGTCACCTCCGACTATCATAAAAGAAGGGCAAAGAAACTGTTTAGTAAAATCACAAATCAGTTTGTTGTTGTAGCGCCAGAAATCACCTTTAAAACATTTCTAAAATATTTCCCGTTTTATGTATCGGAAGTCGTCGCAACTTTAAAAATAAAAAACAATGAAAAGTAAAAAAGAAATCACGCCGGAACAACAGGAGCAGCTTTTTAAAACATTGCAAACTCGTTTTGAAAAAAACACCAACCGCCACAAAGGGATAGATTGGATTAAAGTAATGGCGAAGATACAGGCAGCACCTGAAAAACAAGGGATACTTCATCAAATGGAAGCTACCGGCGGTGAACCTGATGTGGTTGAATATGACGAAAAATCTGGCGACTATATTTTTTATGATTGCTCGGAGGAAAGCCCGAAAGGCCGCAGAAGCCTTTGTTACGACCGCGAAGCTCTCGAGTCACGCAAAGAGCATAAACCGAGACACAGCGCTGTCGGCTTGGCCGCGGAGATGGGCGTTGAGCTTTTGACG
>JBBRXW010000409.1:0-1667 GCA_038238295.1 Flavobacteriales bacterium
AAGAATACGATTATTGCACTTTCATTTCTAACGCTCTTTACGGCCATTAATCTACCGGGAATCAAAAGTGGCAGTGTTACCCAAAAAATTACCAGCGCGATAAAAGTCGTACTGTTCTTGGTTTTAATTGTCGGTTGTTTTGCATCACATCCAGATAGCAATCAATTAATGGCTGCCAACCAAACGACTATTTATGGTGGGATGACCATCGGTTTATTCAAAGCATTGCAACTGATCATGGGAACGTATGATGGTTGGATGTCGGTTTCTTTTTTCGCCGAAGAAGATCAAAATCCCAGTAAAAATATTCCAAGATCGTATCTGATCGGCGCGTTGACCATCGCCATTTTATATATCTTAATCAATGCCGCCATTCTCTATGTCTTGCCAGTCAGCGCCATTGCCAAATCGCCACTAGCCGCTTCCGATGCCGCTGCCGTTGCCTTCGGAGGTTGGAGCGCCACACTAATGACTGCCGTAGCGATCTTTTCGTTAGTGAGTATTCTCAATGCATATATGATGATTCCATCACGGATATTATTCGGGCTGAGCCGCGATGGATTTTTCATCCGCCAAAGCGCGATTGTCAACAAAGGCGGAACACCATATTACTCGCTATTGCTGTGTTATGTGTTGACTTTTGTGCTGATTATTTACAGTTCATTCGAGCAACTTTTCGGCCTCGCAACGATAATGATGACGCTGGTCACCGGTTTTGCGTTTGCGTCGCTGATTCATTTGCGAAGAACGGAGCCGGATTTCCCAAGGCCATACAAAGCATTCGCTTACCCGTTCTCAACTTGGTTGGCGCTACTTGTTACAATCGCCCTGTTTATCGGTTTTGCCATAAGCGACACGACCAGTTTTTATATCATGCTGGGATTCGTCCTGATTTCCTATCCCGGCTACCGCAAGTTTGTTAAACGCAATAAAAAAGATACTTTTGATTAGGAGCTATTCCCGCTTTCGCCTATATCTCTCCGCTTTGCTGCGAGGGCTCAATCGGGGCTAGGGCACTATAAAACATACCATAAACCTTTTACAACCATGAGCAAAGTACAATCCCATTCTCTTTTTACTGATTTCGATATCGACCTATTCAAGGCTGGAAAACACTTCCGTCTCTACGAAAAGCTGGGCGCCCATCTGACCGAAGTCGATGGTGTCAAAGGCGTTTATTTTGCAGTCTGGGCACCTTCCGCACGTTCGGTTTCCGTCATCGGAGATTTCAATTACTGGATTCAAGGCGAGCATCAACTCAATGTGCGTTGGGACGGCTCTGGAATCTGGGAAGGATTTATTCCGGGTGTCGAAAAAGGATCGACCTACAAATATAAAATACAATCCAATAATGGCGGTGTCATTACCGAAAAAGCCGACCCGTTTGCTTTATATTGTGAGCATCCGCCTCATACGGCTTCTATTATTTGGGATCTCGAATACCAATGGAAAGACGACAAATGGATGCAATCGCGAAAAGATTCGAATGGTTTAGATAAAGCCTATTCCGTTTACGAAGTGCATTTGGGATCGTGGCGCCGCAACAGCGAAGGCAAATTCCTGACCTATCTCGAATTGGCGGATCAATTGGTTAATTATATCAAAGAAACTGGTTTTACGCATGTCGAGTTTATGCCAATCATGGAATATCCCTATGATCCATCGTG
>JBBRXW010000410.1:0-1663 GCA_038238295.1 Flavobacteriales bacterium
GTCCTTTCGAACGCCATCGCACAATCGCTACGTAAAGTTTCAACTCTTGCTTCAGTCATTCGCAATGTCAGGATTTCCATTTCATATTAATGCAAATGCTTCACTTCAGCCTGCGCCACTACTGTAGCGAAATCACGGACCAATCGGTCGGCATAGTCATCCAACAATTCTAAAACACGTTCTGGTTTATCCGATTTCACGATCAACCCGGCGTGATAATCTAATGGCACGCGGAAGCAAACTTCATCATCCGAAAACCCGGATAAGTCAGGATGCTGAAATTTGGATAACGTCAATACAATCCCCGCATAGCCTTTATTGCCTTTCGGCAATTGATAGTCGATGCCTTTGACCAAAGCATTTTCGATGGCGGCCCATTCCGACCATAAATTGATATTCGATGCTGAAGCTACCATTTCCGCCAAATGCGCACCGCCAACTCTTGAGGAAGTTTCGAGGAAATAGATTTTTCCGTCTTCCTTACATTTAATGTACTCCGAATGCGCCGCGCCGTGTTTGAGTCCAAAGCCTTTGATGACCTGCTCATTGACTTTCTTAATAGCTTTATCATCGGCAGAATTGTATGGAATATTGGCACTTCTAAAAATCCCACCGCCTTGCGAAATCTCCATCGGCGTTGCCAAATATTTTGAAGTAATGCTGAATACCACCTTCCCGTCGAGAATCAAGCTGTCGCAATGGTAAACATCGCCAGGGCGGAATTGCTCGACGAGGTATTTAAAACGGTTGTTACCCATTTCGTTGATGTGCATCCACAAACTTTCTTTATCAAGCACTTTGATGATTCCTGATGCGGAAGCTTCCGAACGCGGTTTCAAAACCCATGGTGGTGCTACCGTATCGGCAAACGTATTGATATCGTGGTCGTTGAAGAGTGAACAGAAATTCGGGTTCGAAATCCCGCAGCTCTTCGCTCGCATACGCATCGCTAATTTGTCGCGGAAATAGCGCCCGGTCGTTTGCCCCATTCCATCGATGCGAAGGTTTTCGCGGATATAGGTTGCTTTTTCTACATCAAAGTCATCGAGAGCGATTACACCATCAATCTTGTGGTTTTTCATCAGGTTACTAACGCCAAGGAGCAAATGCTCTAAGTTCCAATCGACATCCTGCCCTTCCATAAAGAAAATCTGGTCGATATATTCTACTGGCCAAGGCTTGTCCCGCAACTTTTCTGATGTCACGAGGAATACTTTGTTACCCAGTTTTTTTAAATTGATTAAAAAATCAGCACCCTTAAAATAATTCGAGATGCAAACGAACGTTTTGACAGACTTATCCATAGCTTAAAGATTTTCGATAAAATGGGTTAATAAATGTACGCCGTACGCTGTGGCATGCTTGGTTTTTGCAAATTCATCATCCCCAAAAGCGACACCGGCAATATCTAAATGCGCCCAGGCTTTGTGGTCTGCGGTAAAATATTCTAGGAATTTGGCGGCCGATATGGCCCCGGCAACCGGTTTGCCGCTGTAGTTTTTGACATCGGCGATTTCACTTTCAATGTCCGATTTATACGCATCCCAAAGTGGTAATGGCCATAAGCGTTCTCCGATTTCGTCTCCAGAATGCTGCAATTGCTGGCAAAGAGTGGTGTTATTGGTGAATAACGCGGCGCATTCATATCCAAAGGTGCCGACAC
>JBBRXW010000411.1:0-1648 GCA_038238295.1 Flavobacteriales bacterium
AATGAATTGCTGGATCAAAGTAAACAAAAGCAAAATGGCTAATCGTGAATCCAAACGTTGAACTTTCGGTCTTTTATGAAAGGATACTTGCGGATGCACGTATTGGTACCACCCATATTTGTTTATTCATGGCCTTTTACCAACTATGGAATTTAAATGGCTGGCGCAACCCTGTTCTCATTAAACGTCATGAAGTAATGGAGTTGGCGAAAATTGGCAGTACCGCCACTTACCACAAATGCTTGCGGCAATTAATTGAATGTGGATTTGTTTTTTATCGAAATCACGTTCAATTAAATTCCTGTTTTGCCTTGCGGGCTGATTATCGCACCAAGGAAAAGTGGCTTTTGTATTCTTTTGATTTGCCGTTTTCTTTGTATTCGACTGTAAACCAATAATCAGAGGATGGAAGTGGCTGCCCATTCCTAGAACCATCCCAGCCTTCCGGACTTGAAGCACTGATTTGTTTGATGTATTTGCCGTAGCGGTCATAGATATGAATTTTGGCGTCGGGCTGATTGCTCAAGCCGATGATATTCCACGTGTCATTATAACTATCTCCATTCGGTGTGAAGAAAGGTGGATAGCCGAGGACAATGACCGTGGTGGTCAGGTCGGTACAACCGTTGAGATCTTTGACAACTATCGTGTGAAGACCCGGTGCTACACCGGTGAATATGTTGGAATTTTGAATGGGTCCATTATCCAACTGATAGATGAATTGCGCATTACCCGAATTGACGGTGACAATAATTGTAGCACTATTACTGAATTGTCCTTCAACTGTTGCCGTCAACGATTGCCCTGGATTGGTTTCTACTACGGTCGCTGTGGTCAGTGCCGAAGAACATCCGAAAGTATTGGTAGCGATGACACCATAGAGTCCGCCTACTGTGGCGACAAGCGTACTGCCAGTATCGGCGGTGGCTCCGCCGTTATAATACCAGACAAAAGTATGTGTGGCCGGATCGAGCAGCGTTTCGAGGGTGTAGGTTGTGAAAGGAATTCCAGTAGCATCATCAACACAGATGGCGCCGTCTTGAATGGCAGGAACAGGAGTTGGTGGCTGCGCACTGATTGTTACGGTTACCGTAGCAATACAACCGAAACTGTTTTGCGCGTTAATGACGTGGGAAGTGCTTTGTGGAAGTCCACTATAAGCGACCGTTGTTGAGTACAGGCTTCCATCGAAATTATAGATTTCGCCCGCGACAGCATTGATGGTTATTGAACCTGTTGGGTCTGTACAAGTTGGATTCACTAAAGTATAGGTTGGAACCGCTGGAGTTGGAGGTTTCGCATCTAAAGTAATAGTTGTTGGCGGTGAAATACAACCCGCTGCATTTTTAGCAGTTACCGAATGCGTTGAATTCTGTGCTAATCCATTATAGATTAATGTAGCGGCATAGCCATTGCCATCGATGCTGTACGTTTCTCCAATAACTCCGGAAATAGTAATTCCACCGGTGGCTGAAGTACATGTCGGTTGGGTTGGGGTTAATGTCGGTGCAGTCGGTGTTGAAGGCTGAACATTTAACGTTAATTGTGCTTGTGGTGAAATACATCCATTACTGTTTTTTGCTTTAGCAGTGTACGTTGAACCATCGAATAAGCCACTATATACTGTTGTATTAACGTAGGGTCCGCC
>JBBRXW010000412.1:0-1633 GCA_038238295.1 Flavobacteriales bacterium
CCGGTCCAAACAATGCTATTTTTATTATGGTTGTGTATTGTTGTTTAAGATGCTCTTCCATTCTCTAAAAGCCCAAATGGCTAAAATTGTAAATATTAAATATTGCAACGACAGCATTCCCAATCCGCGATATGCATACAAAGGCGTTACAATAATATCTCCTATAATCCACAGCGTCCAGTTCTCTATTTTTTTGAGTGCCATATACCACATTGCCGTGAAAAATATACCTGAGGCAAAAATGTCGATATAATTGTCTTGGTGTATTTTATAATCAAAGAAATTATAGATGGCGAAAACTACAAAAATCGTGATAAAAAACAGCAAGATGCCTGTTAATTTTTCTTTTGTTGTTGTTCTGGTAATCGGCAGTTCCTCTTTAGCTTTTCCTTTTTTAGCCCAATGATACCATCCGTAAAAACTCATTATCGTAAAATACGCATTGATCATCATATCGCCCAAATAGCCAGCAATCCAGAGCAAATAGGTTGTAATGACTGTTGCAACCAAACCCGTTGGATAGACCCAGATATTTTCTTTCCGGGCAAACCAGACACTAAGAATTCCAAAAATAAAAGCGAAAAATTCCAAAATAATTTGTACTAGTGAAGCGTCTTTATAAGCATTTAAGAAAAAATCGATCATGGCTAGGAATTAAAAAAATTCAGATTGTTTTCAAAAGCGGTTCCAATCACTACCATATCGGCTCCGGCATCATAGGCCGCTTGAATTTCTTTTGATGACCGTATGCCTCCGCCCACAAGTAAAGGAACCGTAATCTTCTCAGAAACCCTCACAATCATTGCTAATGGCACGGGCCATTGGGCGCCGCTTCCGGCTTCGAGATAAATCAATTTGTTGCCTATCAATTCTCCCGCTTTGGCGGTTTGAGCGGCGTAATCAAGATCATTTCTCGATAAAGGCTGCGTTTGACTGACCCTTTCTACGGCAGTTTCGCCGCCACTTTCTATTAAAATATAACCGGTAGAAATAATCTCCAAATTGGTTTTTTCTAAAATGGGAACAGCGTCCACTTGATGTTCGATCAGATAATCCGGGTTTCTTCCGGAAAGCAGCATCAGGAATAAAATGCCGTCTGCTTTGTTTGAAATCTGCGATGGATTTCCGGGAAAAAGAACAATTGGCAAATGGATTTGCTGTTGTAATTGAAGCATTAGTTGGTCGATAATGCCAGTACCAACACTACTACCACCAACAAATATATGGGTCGCAGGCGATTGATTGATCTTTTCAGAAAGCGTGCTTACTTTATCCAGTTCGATTTTCTCGGGGTCGAGCAGAATGGCCAGCAATTTTTTATTTTGCGCTTTCGCTTGCAGGATATCGCCGTAAATGGTTGGTATGTCAGTGGTTTTCGAAGGCATAAACTAATGTATAATGTTCTATTTCTTCAAAATAAATGGTGAAAGTCTGTTCAACATGATTCATTTCGAGTACCGCAGTGGTTTTGCCATTTTGCATCAAAAAATCATCGGCGAAGATGTGGTCTTTGAAACTGATTCCGGCTTCGTTGCGGATTTTAAAAATCACTTCTTTGACACCCCAAAGTACCGTTAGTTTTCGGATATAATCGGAACTATTTCTGTCGAGATAGGCCGTTTCGTCATCATTC
>JBBRXW010000413.1:0-1628 GCA_038238295.1 Flavobacteriales bacterium
ATTGGAATTGGCGGTTCCGATCTTGGTCCGGCAATGGTAGTCGAAGCCTTGCAGTATTATAAAAACCATCTCAACCTCCATTTCGTTTCCAACATCGATGGCGATCACGTCAATGAAATTATAAAAAAATTAAACCCGGAAACCACGCTTTTTGTGATTGTTTCCAAAACTTTTACAACTCAAGAAACGCTGACCAATTCCGAAACCATCCGCAAATGGTTTTTGCAATCGGCGCAACAGCAAGATGTGGCCAAACATTTTGTAGCGGTTTCAACGAACATTAAAAATGTCACGGAGTTCGGTATCAGCGCGGACAATGTATTCCCGATGTGGGACTGGGTTGGCGGACGATTTTCATTATGGAGCGCTGTCGGCTTATCGATTAGTTTGGCTGTTGGATTTGACAATTTCGACCGTTTGCTGAAAGGCGCCAATCAAATGGACGAGCATTTTAAAACAGCAGATTTCGACAAAAATATTCCGGTAGTTTTAGCTTTGTTGAGCGTTTGGTACAACAATTTTTTTGGTGCTGAAAGCGAAGCGTTGATTCCGTATACGCAGTACCTGCAGAAACTCGCGCCGTACTTGCAGCAAGGCATCATGGAAAGCAATGGAAAAAGTGTCGGTCGCGACGGCAAGCCGGTAAATTATCAAACTGGAACGATTATTTGGGGCGAGCCCGGAACCAATTCACAACACGCATTCTTTCAATTGATTCATCAGGGAACGAAACTGATCCCAACAGATTTCATAGGATTTGTTCATCCGTTATATGGCAATCAGGAGCATCATGATAAACTAATGTCGAATTTTTTCGCCCAAACCGAAGCCTTGTTAAACGGTAAATCCGAAGCGCAGGTGCAGGCCGAATTCGACAAGCAAAACCTAGCGGAAGATAAGGCTGGATTCTTAAAACCATTCAAAGTATTTCAAGGTAATAAACCCACGAATACTCTTTTAATTCAAAAACTCACGCCGGAAACTCTTGGTGCTTTAGTGGCTTTATACGAGCACAAGATATTCGTTCAAGGTGTCATTTGGAACATTTTCAGTTATGATCAATGGGGGGTTGAATTGGGGAAACAATTGGCGAATTCGATTTTGGATGAAATCAATTCCAAAACCATCAAAAACCATGACAGTTCGACAGCATTTTTATTGAAACATTTTTTAGGCAACAACTAATTTTAGATACAAAATACTCGAAATAAGCTGACTGCAATGTGAGGTTTTTTTATGCTTTTTTGTGTATATTTGAAAATCAAAAAATAATTTTATGTATGAAATAATTCAAAAAGCACATTCCGGTTGGGCGTATTTAGTTGCCATCGCATTAGTGTTGGCAGTAATCAATGCTATAATCGGAACCACTTCTAAAAAAGAGTTCCTACCCAAAGACCGAAGCATCGCTTTGTTTGCTTTGATTGCCGTGCATGTGCAGCTGGTTATTGGGGGTATTGTTTATTTTGTTTCTCCATTAGGCTATGCTTCTTTCGGACAAATGAGCGACAAGACTTTGCGATTGACTTCTCTTGAGCATCCGCTAATCAATATTATTGCCATCGCACTTATAACAATAGGCTGGTCAAAGCATAAAAGAGCTTTGGACAGTAACGCTAAATTTAAAT
>JBBRXW010000414.1:0-1625 GCA_038238295.1 Flavobacteriales bacterium
AAACTCACTTGTGATGAATTTTCGTTTTCCTGAAACTTCGCGCCATACCGCATAGCCTTTTCTAAAAAGGTAATCCCATCGCCTTCCTCATGGAAATATTGCGCGCGGGTGGTCCCTGCAAAAGAATCAAATCCACCCGCTAATGCTAAGTTTTCAAACGCTTTTTTGTTGGCCGCACGCAAATCGATTCGTTTTGCCAAATCAAAAATCGATTTGTATTTGGCGTCTTTTCGATTCTCGACAATCGTTTGTACGGCAGACATTCCAACGCCTTTTACTGCTCCGATTCCAAAACGAACCGCATAGCTTTCATTCACGGTAAATTTATAAAACGACTCGTTGACATCTGGACCTAACACCTGCAATCCCATGCGTTTGCATTCTTCCATAAAGAACGAAACCTGCTTGATATCGCTCATATTATTCGACAGTACCGCGGCCATATATTCTGCCGGATAGTTCGCTTTGAGATACGCCGTTTGATAGGCAATCCATGCGTAGCATGTCGAGTGTGATTTGTTGAACGCATATTCCGCGAATGCTTCCCAATCTTTCCAAATTTTTTCCAATTTGTCCTCGGCATGTCCTTTCGCTGCTGCTTGACTGATGAACTTCGGTTTCATTTTATCCAAAACATCCCGCTGTTTTTTTCCCATCGCTTTACGCAACACGTCGGCATCACCTTTAGAAAAGTCTGCCAATTTCTGAGACAAAAGCATTACCTGTTCCTGATATACTGTGATTCCGTAAGTGTCTTTGAGCAATTCTTCGCAGACATCCAAATCATATTCTATAGGTTCTTCACCGTTTTTTCGTTTAATAAAACTTGGAATGTAGGCAATCGGTCCGGGGCGATAGAGCGCATTCATCGCAATGAGATCATTGAAAACCGTGGGCTTCAATTCTTTCATGTATTTCTGCATTCCGGCACTTTCATACTGAAAAATCCCAACCGTTTCCCCACGCTGGAAAAGCTCATAGGTTTTGTCATCATCAATCGGAAATGAATCGGGATCGATATCTTCTCCGGTTCTGTATTTGACTAATTTGACGGTGTCTTTAATTAAAGTCAATGTCTTTAATCCGAGGAAATCCATCTTTAACAATCCGGCACTTTCTACGACCGAGTTGTCAAATTGCGTCACATACAAATCCGAATCTTTGGCAGTAGCCACGGGAACAAAATTGGTAATATCGCTAGGTGTGATAATAACACCGCAGGCGTGAATTCCGGTATTTCTTAGGTTTCCTTCAAGTATTTGCGCTTGCTGGATGGTTTCGCCACCTAAATCTTCTTCCTTGGAAAGGGCGATTAATTCCTTGATTTTATCGAAATCTTCGGGACGTAATACCTTTTTGATTTCATTTTCGGTATCATTTAAAAATCGCGCTAAATTCCATTTGGATGGAATCAATCCCGGAATCAGTTTTGCAATTTTATCAGCTTCAAACAATGGCAAATCCAGTACGCGCGCGGTATCTCGAATAGCCGATTTTGCTGCCATCGTTCCGTAGGTAATGATTTGTGCTACTTGTTTGGAGCCATATTTATTGATAACATAATCCATGACTTTGCTTCTTCCTTCATCATCAAAATCGATATCGATATCGGGAAGCGACACCCG
>JBBRXW010000415.1:0-1620 GCA_038238295.1 Flavobacteriales bacterium
GAGTTGTTAGAATTAGTAGAAATGGAAATCCGTGATTTGTTATCTTTCTACGAATATGATGGAGATAATGGTCCTGTTATTCAAGGATCTGCTTTGGGTGGATTAAACAATGATCCAACTTGGACTCCAAAAATTCTTGAATTGATGGAAGCATGTGATACATGGATTGAAGAGCCAATTCGGGATACTGCAAAACCATTTTTAATGCCGGTAGAAGATGTATTTACAATTACTGGTCGTGGAACTGTAGCTACAGGTCGTATCGAAACAGGAATTGCTAATACAGGAGATCCAGTTGAAATCATTGGTATGGGAGCTGATAAATTGACTTCTACAATCACTGGAGTGGAGATGTTCCGTAAAATCCTTGATAGAGGAGAAGCTGGAGATAACGTAGGATTACTTTTGAGAGGTGTTGATAAAGCCGATATCAAAAGAGGTATGGTGATTATTAAGCCAGGCTCAGTAAAACCTCACGCTACTTTCAAAGCGGAAGTTTATATTTTGAAAAAAGAAGAAGGTGGTCGTCACACACCATTTCACAATAACTATCGCCCACAGTTCTACGTGCGTACAACTGACGTAACTGGAGTTATTACTTTGCCTACAGGGGTAGAGATGGTAATGCCAGGTGATAACTTAACTATTGATGTTGCTTTACTAAGTCCAATTGCTATGAACGTAGGTTTGCGTTTCGCCATCCGTGAAGGAGGTAGAACAGTTGGAGCTGGTCAGGTTACTGAAATTGTAGCATAAGTTTTTATTAAATAGCAAGCCAGCAAATAGCCATTTGGTTCTTTGCTGGCTTTTACTACGGGCGTAGTTCAAGGGTAGAATAGCGGTCTCCAAAACCGTTGATGGGGGTTCGAATCCCTCCGCCCGTGCCAAAAAAACTAAATGATAATGAAAGTTATAAATTATATATCAGAAGCGTTTGAAGAATTAAAATCAAACACCACATGGCCGGAATGGGCTGAAGTGCAACGACTCACGATCATAGTTGCTGTTTTTTCAGTAATATTCGCAATCGCAACATGGGGAGTTGATGAGGTTTTTGCAAAATCAATTGCCGGTTTCTATAGCTGGTTAAAAGCTTAATTCTTTTGTGATGACAGAAACTAATGTGAAAAAATGGTATGTGGTTCGAGCTGTAAGCGGACAGGAAAATAAAGTCAAAGCGTACATCGAAACAGAAATTAACCGATTGGGGATGGGTGATTATATTTCACAGGTTCTCGTTCCTACTGAAAAAGTAGTACAGGTTCGTGAAGGAAAAAAAATCACTAAAGACAAAGTCTATTTTCCAGGTTATGTCATGATAGAAGCCAATCTCGCCGGAGAAATTCCACATATTATTAAGTCTATTACCAGCGTAATTGGATTTCTTGGTGAAGTAAAGGGTGGCGATCCAGTGCCTTTGAGAATGTCTGAAGTCAACAGAATGTTAGGAAAAGTCGATGAGTTGGCTGTAAAAACAGACACACACCAAATTCCTTTCAATATTGGAGAAACAATTAAGGTTATTGATGGTCCTTTCAACGGGTTCAACGGAACGGTGGAGAAAATCAATGAAGAAAAGCGTAAGCTCGAAGTCATGGTGAAAATTTTCGGAAGAAAGAC
>JBBRXW010000416.1:0-1608 GCA_038238295.1 Flavobacteriales bacterium
CCCGTTGCCCGGTCACATAGTGAGAATAACGTCGCTCGCTCAACCCAAGCTTTCGCGCAATCTCAACGTTGGATAGCCCGAGCGCTTCTGCCCGCTGACAGGTACGCGCACACCGAGGGCGAATCGATTTGGTCGATCGAGCGTTTCGGCAATCTCGTTTGTTCTTTGTTTACGAGATTTTCAGTTGAAATTGGCATCCAGCAAAAGTGTTGGCTTTAATACAGTCGGTTAAGATTTTTGATATCCGTGGTCGCTTAATTGTAGAACAACATGATATCAATAGCCATTCCGCATTGTATAACAGAATTGGTTTAGCCAATCAGGTTTTAGTCATTCAAGTCACTTCAGTTGACGGTACTACTGTCAATAAGAAAATTATATTTTAAGTTGTAAATCAAGTTTAAAGAAACATAAGACTCCTAGATCATTATCGTTTGCGATATGACCTAGGGAGTTCTTGTCGCTAATCGTTTTTATATTGCATTTAATCGATTAAGTGCTTTTTAATGTTAAAGTTATATTAACTATTTTATATATTAACCCTTTTATTATTTAACCCAATTTTTTAATTATGAATGTAAACTACATTTCTTTGAGCCAAGGTAGGGATACCCAACTCAAACGAACATGGCAGAAAAAGTTAGCATTATTGCTCTTTTTTGTCTTGTTTAGCGTAATGGGAGTTAGTGCTCAAGTCTCCACCAATAGTGGATCCGGACTTGCCGCAACTTACACCAGCTTAGCCAATGCTGTTACAGCATTGAATGGAGCTACCATTACATCGCCTGTTGTTATTACCTTGTCGGGTAATGAAACCGCCCCGAGCGGAACAGGGTATTATATTACCGCAACCGGTACGGCTGCTAATACGATTACCATTACTGGTAGCGGTAGCACCATTACAGCAGGAGTCAATTCTGCTAACGGTTCATTGGATGCGGTATTTAAAATTGTAGGTGGTGATTATATCACCATAAGCAATTTTACGATTCAGGAAAATGCGAGTAACAATGTTACCGCCACTGGAGCGACAAATACTATGACGGAAGCAGGTATCTTGCTTATTCATGCTTCGGCAACGGATGGAGCGCAGAACAACACCATTCAAGGGAATACTATTTCTTTGAATTCTGTTTATGCGAATACTGTAGGTATTTTATCTACGTCTTCCTCTACGACTTCGAATGCTAGTCCTGGAGCGAATAGTTCTACTGACGCCACATCTACTGCGGGAACAAATTCTAACAACAAAATATATGGTAATACGATTTCCAGTGTTGCTTTTGGTATGTATTTTATTTGTCCTCCTATTACAGCTACAATTTTTGAAACTGGAAATGATATCGGAGGTACCTCCGGGTCTACTGCTAATAATGTTACTTATGGTAACAACACTGCCAGTACAGGTCCGTGGAATCGTTCTTCCACGGCGAGTGCAGGAATTGTATACAGAAATGGTGCTGGTAACAGTATTCGTTTTAATACGGTTTCAACTATTGCTACACTGACACTTGCCAGTACGGCAATCAGTATCTCGAGTGGTACTGCACCAACGGGTGTAACGTATACTTCAACCATTAGTAACAATACTATTACGATGACTAATAC
>JBBRXW010000417.1:0-1591 GCA_038238295.1 Flavobacteriales bacterium
GTACTCAATGGACAAAAAATCGAAGACATCCTAGAAATTCATTCGCATCCGATGGCACTGTTGCAGTGCATGGATTTCTTAAAAAAATATCCGAACATCAAATTGGTCGAGGACAAAGATACCGCAGAAACCGCCAGAAGAATTCATCAAAATCAATTGTATGGCATCGCGGCAATTGCGAGTAAAGCCGCTTCAAAAATGTATGATTTGACGATTTTGGCGAAAGAAATCCAAACAGTCAATAACAACATGACGCGCTTTGTGATTGTCAGCAAACAGCCATTTGTGCTCGAAAAAAGTAGTATTAATAAAGCCTCCTTAAAATTTGAACTCGACCATCAAAGGGGAAGCCTCGCCGCTGTGCTCAATGTGATGAGCGATTGCCGGTTGAATCTAACGAAAATACAATCACTACCGATTATCGAAACTCCGTGGAAATATTCTTTTTTCGTCGATGTCACTTTCGATCAGTATGATGATTTCAAAAAAGCAAAATCGGTACTACACCTCATGGCGGAACATCTCAAAATTTTGGGCGAATACGAAAATAAGTTACCATGATTACAACAGCAAAACGATTAGATACCGTCGAAGAATATTATTTTTCTTCCAAACTACGCGAAGTACGGCAGTTGCTTTCGGAAGGAAAACCGATTATCAATATGGGCATCGGAAGTCCCGATTTGGCGCCGGATGCGTCTGTAATTGAAGCGATTCAATCGGCTGTCAATGACGATAATGCGCACCAATACCAAAGCTATCAGGGTTTGCCGGAACTGCGATTGGGCATGGCTAATTTTTATAAAAAGCATTTCAATGTTGATTTAAATTCGAATACCGAAATACTGCCATTGATGGGTTCTAAAGAAGGAATTATGCATATTTCTTTGGCTTTTTTGAATGAAGGCGATGCCGTTTTGATTCCAAATCCGGGTTATCCAACCTACACTTCAGTGACGAAATTGGTCGGAGCGGAAGCGGTTTTTTACGATTTGAAAGCAGCGAATAACTGGGAACCGGATTTTGAAGCATTACAAAAACAAGATCTGTCCAAAGTAAAACTGATGTGGGTTTCCTATCCGCATATGCCAACTGGCGCAACCGGAAGCTTAAAGCTGTTTGAAAAACTGGTAGCCTTTGCAAGAAAAAATGAGATTCTTTTGATCAATGACAATCCGTATAGCTTTGTTTTGAATGATCATCCGATTTCGATTCTGCAAGTCGATGGAGCGAAAGAAGTGGCCCTCGAATTGAATTCACTTTCAAAAACCTACAACATGGCTGGCTGGCGCGTCGGAATGGTTTCCGGCAACGCAAACTTCATCGATGCGATTTTAAAAGTCAACAGCAACATGGACAGCGGGATGTTTTACGGCATTCAAAAAGGTGCGATTGAAGCATTGAAACTCGATCCTTCCTGGTTTGATTCATTGAATAAAACCTATACCATACGACGCGAACTGACGTTCCAACTGGCCGAAAAATTGGGCTGTACCTTCGATAGAAAAGCGGTCGGACTCTTTGTTTGGGCGAAGTTACCGGAAGGCATTCAATCGTCAGAAAAATTCATCGACGAACTTTTATACCACCA
>JBBRXW010000418.1:0-1577 GCA_038238295.1 Flavobacteriales bacterium
ATCCGAAACGATGCGTTTGATATGCCTGATGAACAGAAAATCGAAGCCATAAAGAAAAATGTTGAGAGCATCCTTCAGACTCTTGGAATGGATTTGACCGACGACAGCATTAAAGGAACTCCTAACCGCGTTGCTAAAATGTTCGTTAAGGAGATTTTCGGCGGACTGAATCCCAACAAAAAACCAAATGCTTCTACTTTTGAAAACCAATACCGTTATGGGGAAATGCTGGTTGAAAAAAATATCACACTTTATTCTACCTGCGAGCACCACTTGCTGCCGATTATCGGGAGAGCGCATGTTGCTTATATTTCTAACGGAAAAGTAATCGGGCTTTCGAAAATGAACCGTATTGTTGATTATTTCGCCAAACGACCACAGGTGCAGGAACGCCTGATGATGCAAATTGTTCAGGAATTGCAGAATGTGCTA
The DNA here is from genome assembly GCA_038238295.1 of Flavobacteriales bacterium. Taxonomy (GTDB): domain Bacteria; phylum Bacteroidota; class Bacteroidia; order Flavobacteriales; family Flavobacteriaceae; genus Flavobacterium. The sequence continues at coordinate 433 of JBBRXW010000418.1, forward strand.
GGGACTGATGATGTGGCCTGTGTGATTGATGCGAAACACCTTTGCGTCAATTCGAGAGGGATTCGCGATATAGAAAGCAGTACCGTTACGGCGGAATACGGCGGACAGTTTAAGAACGAACTGAAACGTCAGGAATTTTTGGAATACATTAAAATGGAAACCAAATTCTAATCGAAACTACAACACTAGCCCTGATAGAGCCGATATCCTTTGCGACGCAGGAGCAAAGATAAAGGCGAAAGCAGGAAACAGCTTCTAAAAAAAATACTATGCCTTTATATCAGAACCATTCGTTGAAAATCTACAATTCGCTTTCCGGAGAGAAGGAAGCTTTTGTGCCGATACACCCAGGAAATGTTGGGATGTATGTGTGTGGACCGACGGTATATAGCAATGTGCATTTGGGCAATGTGCGGACGTTTATGTCGTTTGATGTGATTTTTCGCTACCTGTTGCATTTGGGTTATAAGGTGCGTTATGTGCGGAACATCACTGATGTTGGGCATATCGTGGATGATGTGGATGAAGGTGAGGATAAAATCGCCAAAAAAGCACGCCTCGAACAACTGGAACCAATGGAAGTCGTGCAGCGGTATACTGTTGATTTTCATGAAATATTGAATGAGTTTAATTTTCTTCCACCGAGTATCGAGCCTACAGCTACTGGTCATATTATTGAGCAGATTGAAATCGTCAAGAAAATCATTGATTCTGGAATCGGTTATGAAGCGAATGGTTCGGTGTATTTTGATGTCGTAAAATTCAACGAAACGAACCACTACGGAAAATTGAGCGGGCGCAATATTGACGAAATGCTTGCCAATACGCGCGATCTCGATGGACAATCGGACAAGAAAAATTTTCAGGATTTTGCACTTTGGAAAAAGGCAGAACCACAACATATCATGCGTTGGCCTTCGCCTTGGGGTGATGGTTTTCCGGGCTGGCATCTCGAATGTACCGCCATGAGTACCAAATATCTGGGCAACCAGTTTGACATTCACGGCGGTGGAATGGATCTGAAATTTCCGCATCACGAATGTGAAATTGCACAGAACGAAGCCTGTACTGGGCAAAGTCCAGTGAATTATTGGATGCACGCCAACATGCTGACTTTGAACGGAAAGAAAATGGCGAAATCGACC
>JBBRXW010000419.1:0-1572 GCA_038238295.1 Flavobacteriales bacterium
CTTCGGTTCACGGTTGGATAGACAAATTTTTTACGGACCAAAAGTCTGTCGACCTTGACGACCACGAAAATGCTGATTTCTTTTATGAAAATATCCGAAAAACAGGTTTCATTTATGGGCACATCGTTTCGTTTACTACTAAAAATAAGATTGATATCAATGGCTGGCTGAATGACGAAATTTCTAAAGTTGCTTTATTGAATGGACTTTACGACATCTTCAAATTAAATTCCACCGAAACCACGACCGAAGATTTTATCCACGAAGCGGTTACCTTTTATAATGAAATGAATCCGGAAGGGTTTTCGTTCTTTAAAAAAGTATTACCGACCACTACCGATGCTACGAATCTAGAGAAAATAATAGACGACCGCGTTCAAACGAATGATAATATCATCAGTAAAAACTTCTCGCATATTGTTACCAATGCGCTGCTTTTTGTAGATATTTTAGCGTTTCAGCATTATTTGAATGAAGGCAGAATCCCCGAGAAATACCTAAAAAAAATCGAAGAAACGATTGTCAGCATTGTCACTTTAGCGTTGCGGACCAAAGCCAATAAATCACAGCATGATGATCTGCTGATTAAACTTTTTGAGGCATCAGTGCGGTATAGCAAATTTTCAAAAGTCAATATTCTGAACCTTGAGGCTTTGGAATTGGATTATTTCAAAAGCACTTTGGAGCAATATTATCTAATCGATATGGCTGGACTTGCGTTATGGAGCGATGGCGTTGTCGAGAAAGACGAAGCCTACTTTTTGCATGCGCTGGCAACAATCATGGGAGTTTCAGATGAATTTGTCCGTGCCAGCATTTTGGCTACCGATACCTTTATTACAAAGTACAAGAAAGATATTCCCTATTTTAATTATTCGAATCCGGTCAAACATTTCTACGACCAGACGACACAATTGGTCGTGACGTTAATCAAAAGAAATAAAAAAAGATTGTCGAAGGAAATCTCCGAGAGTAAGGAATTGATGGTGCTACTCGCCTATTCTGCCAAAAGGGATTTAAACAAAGAGGAGAAAAAGAAAGTTAAAAAACAATTGCTCGACATCTGCAAAACGGTGCCATCACTAACCATCTTTTTGATTCCGGGCGGTAGTTTGTTGTTGCCGATCTTGATTAAATTTATTCCACAATTACTGCCTTCTTCGTTTAATGAAAATTTAGAAGACTAATAAAAAAAGCCGCTCGAAAGCAACTTATTATTTATTAAAATTTCAATTGATACACCTGATCTAATTCCTTTTCCGAGCTGATATTGACATTAAGGTCGGTAACGAATCCGGAATTTAATCCGTACGCCCAGCCATGGAGTGTCAAATCTTGCCCATTCTTCCATGCGGACTGCACTATGGAGGTTTTCGCCAAATCAAAAACCTGCTCTTTTACATTCAATTCGACAAACGCATTGAAGCGGTCGTCTTCATCGATAATAGAATCGAGATACGCATGATGCAATCGATAAACATCTTTGATATGACGAATCCAGTTGTCGATGATTCCAATCGAATCATTGCCCATCGCCGCTTTGACACCTCCGCAACCGTAATGGCCACAGAC
>JBBRXW010000420.1:0-1567 GCA_038238295.1 Flavobacteriales bacterium
CACCCGGAACGCCGCTAACAGCTGGGAAAGTCTATGAAAGCAATGCAATAATGCTGCAAACCGCGTTGTATAATGCCCACTTTTCTGATTTGAAATTGTATGAAGTCACTGATGATTTTGACCACACGAAAAGCACCTTAGAAAAAGCATTGGAGGAAAATGATTTGCTGATCGTTTCGGGCGGCATTTCTGTCGGCGATTATGACTTTGTTGGCGCCGCTTTGAAAAGCCTTAAAGTGGAGACCTTGTTCTATAAAGTCAATCAAAAACCAGGAAAACCTTTATTCGCAGGAAAACAAAACGATAAAATAGTCTTTGCTTTACCGGGAAACCCGGCGGCAAGCCTGACCTGTTTTTATATTTATGTGTTGCCGACGCTTCAAAAAATCTGTGGTGTAAAAGCCACGTACGAAGCCAAAATTAAAATGGCTTTGGCGCACGATTACACGATTGATAACACGCGTTCGCAATTCTTAAAAGCAACCCTCCACGGTGATGAAGTTGCGATACTTTCGCATCAGGATTCTTCGATGCTCAATTCGTTTGCATTAGCGAATGCGCTGGTATACGTGCCGGACGGAAATTACCGATTAATAAAAGGAGAGAAAGTTGCCGTTTTTCGTATCTAAAAAACAGAATTCTCGCTATATTTGTTAGTTGAAATTTTGAAAACCATGTTGCTAACGGATTTATTCCATTACCCATTACTATTGATTGTATTGCCCATCGTCGCATTTCTGTATGCAAGCGTCGGACATGGCGGTGCCAGTGGGTATTTGGCTTTGATGAGCCTTTTCGCTTTCCCAGTTTCTTTTATGAAACCGACGGCGCTGGTGTTGAATATTTTGGTTTCCGGGATTTCATTTTACTTTTATTTCCGTGAAAAAAAATTCGAATGGAAATTGTTTTATCCGTTCGCAGTAACCTCAATTCTATTCTCGTTTTTAGGCGGTATCATTACGATTGAAACGCATTATTATAAAATTATTTTAGCCACCGTTTTGATATTTGCCGTAGCTCGATTAATCGGCTTATTCGGGAAAGAGAAACCAGTTTTAAAACCCATCAATATTCCATTAGCGTTATTAATTGGAGCCATCATCGGGTTTCTTTCTGGACTCATTGGAATTGGCGGTGGCATTATTTTAAGCCCAGTTTTGCTATTATTAGGTTGGGCGAATATGAAACAAACAGCGGCCGTTTCGGCGTTGTTTATTTTTGTCAATTCGATTGCTGGGTTAATTGGATTTGTATCCAAAGGCGGAACATTGCCTGCTTCATCTGACGTATTAATTGGTATTGTCGCAGTCGGAGGATTACTTGGCGGTTATTACGGAAGCAAAAAGTTCAATACGCTGACGCTTAGAAATGTCTTGGCATTTGTATTGGGAATCGCTATTTTAAAACTGTACACAACGTGAGCCTTACTATAAAATATTTTGGATTGGTGGCCGACATCACTAAAAAAATCGAAGAGCAGTTTCCGACGGAAGGCGCAGCCACATTGAATTCATTGAAAAAAAAAATAGAACAACAGTATCCGCAATTGCGCCATACTACGTACTCC
>JBBRXW010000421.1:0-1562 GCA_038238295.1 Flavobacteriales bacterium
CTAACGTCTTGACTTCCATTGTCAGATGGGAATCGGCTAATAATCCAACTTTTACAGGTGCTACTACTATAGTAGGATCTGCAAGTACCAATACACTTACCCCAGCTTTAGTGGGAACTATTACTGCCACTACTTATATTAGAGCTGTTGTTGTTGGTTGTTCTACCGTATATTCTAATACGATAACCATAACCGTTCCTACAGCCACTTGGAATGGTGTCGCTTGGTCGCCTTCCGCGCCAGTGAGTACTGATAGGGCTATTGTTAATGGCAATCTCGCGATCAACGCCAATTTGAGTGTTTGTTCGATGCAAATTAATTCTGGTACCGTATCGGTAGCTGCGGGCGTTGTGTTAACTGTTACTAATGCTCTTACTGTTGCCGGTGGGACTCTAACTTTTAATGATTCGTCTAGCTTGATGCAAAATTCTTCTGCAACCGTAAATTCTAATACAGGTAGCATTATTTACAAGCGAAATACATTCATGCGTTTGTATGACTATACGTATTGGTCCTCTCCAGTAAGCAATCAACAATTATCCCCTTTTTCACCTAACACTTTATCTGATAAATATTTAGGTTGGGATGCTAATGCTTATATGTGGACTTATCTTGCAACTAATTCTGTTATGTCTGCTGGTGTTGGTTATGCTATACGTAGTGAACAAACTCAACCTGCTGCTTTATCAGCTTGGACAGGCAATTTTACTGGAGTACCTAATAATGGTGATGTCGGTCCGATTGCATTATTCCGACCGAGTGCGACTAACAACCTCAATTTGATAGGGAATCCTTATCCAAGTGCGATTAGTGCGGACAATCTTATGGACGGTAATACAGGTGTTTTAGGCTCCTTCGGTGTCGGAACTACGCTCTATTTTTGGACGCATAATACGGCTATTACCTCCAATAATTACACTTTTAGTGATTACGCTACCTATAATAGAACAGGAGGAACGCTAGGTTCTCCTGGTCCAAATTCTGCAGCTCCAACAGGCGTCATAGGAGCGGGGCAAGGATTTATGATCAAAGCAGTGACGGCAGGAAATATTACCTTCCGTAACACTATGCGGACCTCCGCTTCAAACAGCTTATTTTATAGAAGTAATTCGACTGCTGTTTTGGAGAAACATCGAGTTTGGTTGGATTTAAAAAATAATGAAGGTACTTTCAAACAGATATTAGTTGGTTACATAGAAAATGCTACTAATGCTTATGAGGATGGTTTTGATGGCGAAATCATTGAAACAGGAAACCCAACTAGTTTCTACTCGGTTGTTGATACCAAAAAACTTGGGATTCAAGGAAGAGCTTTACCATTTGATGTTACTGATCAAGCCGCTTTAGGATTTCATACAACGACCGCCGGAACCTACGAAATTAGTCTCTCTAATTTTGATGGTCTTTTCGAAGATACTGCCGTTCATGTGTATATTGAAGACAAGTTGTTAAATATCATTTATGATTTAAGACAAGGAGCGTATTCTTTTGTTTCTGAAATCGGAACCTTTGATAGTCGTTTTGTATTGCGTTTTACCAATAGCGCTCTTGCCAAACCGTCC
>JBBRXW010000422.1:0-1542 GCA_038238295.1 Flavobacteriales bacterium
CACTGCCTAATTCCACAGCCCAAACACATCCTAATCGACCGAGACGAAAATGGCATCCTGGCAACCGAAGTTTTTTCAGAGCAACAAACATCAGAAGATGTGCTGAATATATTAGGATATAATAAAAAATAATTTATTTTTGAAGTATAATTTTTAGGAGCTAATCCTGCTGTGCGTTCTTATCTTTCGCGGCGAAAATGCCACAAAAGGATAACCACTACCATCAGGGCTAGACAAAATACAAACAACAAACAATGAGTAAAGGACCCATCAGTCAGTTTATAGAAAAGCATTATCTGCATTTTAATTCCGCAGCTTTAGTCGATGCCGCCAAAGGCTACGAACAACAATTAGCGAACGGCGCCAAAATGATGGTAACGCTGGCAGGTGCAATGAGTACAGCAGAGATTGGAAAAATTTTCGCCGAATTCATCCGCAAGGATAAAGTACAGATCATTTCCTGCACCGGCGCCAACCTCGAAGAAGACATTATGAATCTCGTGGCGCATTCGCATTACGAAAGAGTACCACACTACCGCGACTTAACGCCTCAGGAAGAATGGGATTTATTAGAAAGAGGTTTGAACCGTGTCACCGATACCTGCATTCCGGAGCACGAAGCATTCCGTCGACTGCAAAAACACATCTATAAAATCTGGAAAGATGCCGATGATAAGGGAGAACGCTATTTCCCACATGAATTCATGTACAAGATGTTGCTTTCCGGCGTGCTCGAAGAATATTACGAAATTGATTTAAAAGACAGCTGGATGTATGCCGCTGCGGAGAAAAATTTGCCTATTATTGTTCCGGGCTGGGAAGACAGCACGATGGGAAATATTTTTGCTTCGTATGTTATCAAAGGCGAGCTGAAGGCATCGACAATGAAATCAGGAATCGAATACATGACGTTCTTAGCCGATTGGTATCCAAAAAATAGCAAGAATGGCGTAGGTTTTTTCCAGATAGGCGGTGGAATCGCAGGAGATTTTCCAATTTGTGTTGTACCAATGTTGTACCAAGATATGGAAATGCATGATGTACCGTTCTGGAGCTATTTCTGCCAGATTTCTGATTCAACTACCAGTTATGGTTCGTATTCGGGTGCCGTGCCCAACGAAAAAATCACCTGGGGAAAACTAGACATCAAAACACCTAAATTTATAATAGAATCCGATGCTACCATTGTAGCGCCTTTAATTTTTGCTTACCTACTTGATTTATAAAAAACTATGAAAAGAATTATTGTTGATTATTCTAAACTAACCAATGAAATCCTCACCTTACTGGTGGAGCGTTTTCCTGATGGCTATGATGACTCCAACATCATCCGGTTCAGGAATGCGCACAACGAATTGATCGAGGCCGTTGAAGTACGCACAGAGGATACTATTTATCTGGTAAAAGTAAGTACGAAACTGGCCAGCCGTCTGGAAAAATTTGATGAGGAAGACGATATTGACGATATTGTAGAACCAATCGATGTGATTAAAGAAATCGATCTCGATGATGACGATGCCCATGCAAGTGAAGATGAAGAGG
>JBBRXW010000423.1:0-1519 GCA_038238295.1 Flavobacteriales bacterium
CCGCCTCCTAAAATAATTGCTAATGTCGTCTTGTTCATATTTTTAATTTTTTAAAGAGTAATAGACCGCGGTATAGGCTTGAGCAACTTTGTCCCAAGAATGGTCGATTTGTTGTATCGTTTTGCGCAAGGCATCAAATTTTTTGGTGTCTTGAAATAATTCGACCGCACGGGAAATCGAATGAACAACATCTTCAACACTGGTTTGGTTGTGGCAGATTCCAAAGCCACCATCGCCCATATCGGGCACCGTATCGCGCAATCCGCCGGTTCGACGTACTATCGGAATTGTTCCGTAACGCAGCGCGTACATCTGGTTCAATCCACAAGGTTCCACTCGCGAGGGCATTAGTAAAAAGTCAGCTCCCGCATAAATACTATGCGCTAACTTTTCATTATAGCCAATGTAGGCATTGTAATTTCCAACATAAAAATTCCGTAAACCCTGCAATTCATTTTCGACTTGCGTATCGCCCGAGCCCAAAATCAGAATATTGATTTCCTGCTGGTAATGATGCAGGGCGGTACTGCAAATCTGCGGCAATAAATCCGCGCCTTTTTCACCGACGAGCCTTCCGATAAACGTGAATAAAGGTTTTCCTTCATCAAGATTGAAATGCTCGCAGAGGAACGCTTTGTTCTTCGATTTTCCTTTTTTAAAATCCTTGATAGTATAATGGTCAGAAAGCATCGGATCGGTTTTGGTATTCCAAACTTCGGTGTCGATACCGTTTAATATTCCAATCGATTTCGAGCGCTCAAACCGCAGTAAATTCTCCAAACCGTTCGCATTATTGCTAATTTCATCCAAATAACTGGGCGAAACCGTCGTGATTTTCCACGCACATTTTATCGCAGAAGCCAACGGGTTGATGGTTCCGCCCCATTCTAAATAGCCAATCTTCGACAAATCGAAACCGGGCAGGTAATGCAATTTATCATAAGCAAACCAACCTTGATATTGCGCATTATGAATGGTAAGTATCGTTGGAATCCCTTTTAAATGCTGGTAATTATAACAATGCTGCACCATAAATGGAATCAAAGCACTGTGATGATCGTGGCAATGCAAAATGTCCGGATGCTGGTTTGTTTCGGTCAGCCAATTCAAAAAAGCAATCTGAAATGAAAGAAACCGTTCGGTGTCGTCTTCATACGAATAGACATTCGGGCGGTCGAACAATTCCGGAATCGCAATTTGATATAATTCGAACCCGAGTTTGTTGGTTTTTTCCTTGACAATGGAATACGAAAATAAAAACCAGCCCAATTTGAGTTGCCCCTGATGCACGGTTTCGTAATCGTTTTCCTGAATAAATTTGTTGTTATAGGCCGGAACGACAACTTTAGAGTAAAGTCCAGATTGGTTCTGATATTTAGGCAGCGCTCCGACAACATCTGCCAATCCACCTACTTTGGCAACGGGATAACATTCGGCGCTGATATGAAAAACCTCCATAAATTAATTTTAGAAATCGGTAGCACTAAAAGTAAGAAATAAATTGCTTTTAACGGTATTA
>JBBRXW010000424.1:0-1507 GCA_038238295.1 Flavobacteriales bacterium
AACGCCATTGGCAATGATTTTCCAATTGGTGCTGCTGACTAGTTGCGCCTCACTTTGTGTTGCCAGATATTGACTCGCGATTGGAGACAATAAAGAACGGTCTCTTCCTTTATTTAAAGCAGTCAAATAAGCAAGGCATTTATAGGCATTCGTTATATCTGCTTGGAATTGCTGCTCTAAATATGGCAGTTGTTTCTCGGGAATCAGGGCATTTTTAGCTTCAGTAATAAAGTCTGCCGGTTTATATTCACCACCAATATTATAAAGTTCTGTTCCATTTTCGTCGATAAAAATGAAAGTCGGATAAAACTTGATCCCGTATTTTCTTTTAAAATACTCGCCTTCGCCTTTTTCCGCATCCTGCCACGCATTGATAAAATTCTTATTCATAAAATGCGTGACGAGCGTATCTTTAAAAACCTCGGCTTTCATTTTATTACAATGGGCGCACCAAGTCGCATAAAGCATGTAGAATATCGGCTTATGCGTTGCCTTAGCACGTTGCAATACCGATTGGTAGCCGCTTTCGTCAAATTGAATTTGATTCTGCGCCGCCACTTGTGCTGTCACCATCAAAAGCAAAAAGGCAACGATACCATGTAATTTCGATTTCATTTGAAATGATTAATCCGTTTAACGAACAAATATATTCTGTTTTTTTAGAATTATGGTCTTAAAGGATTGCTAAAAATACAGACTAAGTTTGTAAATTTGTTCGACACAAATAAAAAATGAATTATCCAAAAATAGCGTTAGCGCAGAGTATCGTCCAAATTTGTTTGGCTAAAGGCGTTAATCACATTGTAATTTCACCTGGTTCCAGGAATGCTCCATTAACGCTAGGCTTTGTCAATAACCCGGAATTTAACTGTTATAGTATTGCGGACGAACGTTGTGCTGCGTTTTTTGCTTTAGGCATCGCCCAGCAAATCAATAAACCTGTTGCCGTTGTGTGTACTTCAGGTTCCGCGTTATTAAATTATTATCCTGCGTTCGCCGAGGCATTCTACAGTCAGATTCCATTAGTGGTGATTTCTGCCGATCGCCCTTTAAATAAAATTGATATCGGGGATGGACAAACCATTCGTCAAAGGAATGTCTTTCAAAACCATTCGTTATACAATGCCAATTTAACTGAAGGCGAAACTACCGAGAATGATTTCAAAATCAATGAAGCAATAACGATTGCCCATACGCAGAAAGGGCCGACGCACATTAACGCACCATTTGAAGAGCCATTGTATCAGCTGGTTAGAAAACTGTCTGTCGATCCGACAATTTCGGGTTTTGCGAAAGTATTCAAGAATATTTCTATTCAAGATGTGATTACCTGCACCAATATATGGAACTCCGCTCAAAAGAAAATGATTCTCGTTGGTGTGAATGACCCGAACGAAATTGATGCGGAAATCATTGCCGCTTTAGCCAGCGATCCTTCCATAGTTGTGATGACGGAAGTAACATCCAACCTGCATCATCCGTCTTTTTTGCGGCATATTGATAGAAT
>JBBRXW010000425.1:0-1504 GCA_038238295.1 Flavobacteriales bacterium
AGTGGTACCATCTACAACTAACATGCCTCCAGTCCCGGAAGTATGATCACCACTGCTAATAAAAGTGGCGGTATTCATTGGTTGTGGATTGGTGGTCACCGCATAATTTCCCGGAACGGTATTTCCTGAAAATGGAGTGGTCAGTTCGTTATAGCAACAACTGTTGACATTAAATCCAACTCCATTTCCACCACTCTCAAAATTCCCGTTAGAGAGAAGATTTTGGGAGTATAAATTGGAAGTCGAAACTATAATAAGTAGGATGAATAACGACTTGGTAAAGTTTTGCATAGCTATTAAATTTGCTTGAAAAATCAGAGGCACAAGATAGTGATAATTGCCAAAAAGGAGAAATTTGTAGGTTAAAAAATACATTTTTACCATAAACAAAAAAAGAGCTCTATTTTGTAGAACTCTTTTGAATTATTTGTACCGATTCTAGTACTTTAATAGTTTAAATAAAGCTATTTCAAATCGGTCCTTAGGCAAATATTGGTCTTCCAGTGCTTTAGTAAATGGAATAGGACTGTCTAAACTGGCGACTCTTTTTACAGGGCCATCCAAATATTCGAAACAATCTTCCATAATCATCGCTGATATATCGCTAGCGATTCCACCAAACATACTGTCTTCCTGAAGAATAATTACTTTATTAGTTTTCTTTACTGACGTATAAACGGTGTCTTTATCTAAAGGTTGCAAGGTTCTTAAATCAATTACATCTGCAGAAATTTCCGGATTTTTTTCGAGTGTTTCTAACGCCCAATGAACCGCCGCTCCAAAGGCAATAATGGTAATATCTTTTCCTTCTTTTAACAAGGCTGCTTTTCCGAATGGAATCGTGTAATAGTCTTTTGGAACTTCTTGATAAACGCTTCTATACAACTGCTTATGTTCGAAAAAAAGTACCGGGTTCGGATCATTAATTGCAGTCGCTAAGAGCCCTTTCGCATCATACGGAAAAGCCGGATAAACCACTTTTAATCCCGGTGTTTTTGTAAACCAAGCTTCATTCGTTTGTGAGTGAAATGGTCCTGCTTGAGTACCGCCACCGCAAGGCATACGCACCACTACATCGGCTTTTTCTTGCCATCGGTAATGCACTTTTGCCAAATAATTGACAATTGGATTGAATCCCGTAGAAACAAAATCAGCAAACTGCATTTCTACAATCGCTTTATAACCATTGATAGACAATCCCATTCCGGCAGCTACAACAGCACTTTCACAAATTGGTGTATTGATGATTCTTTCTTTACCGAACTGTGCTACAAAACCATCGGTGATTTTAAACGCGCCACCATATTCGGCAATGTCCTGTCCCATAATAACTAAATTATCATGGCGCTCCATCGACTGTCTTAATCCCTGTGAAATTGCATCTACCAATCTAATTTTTTCTGTTTCACCTGTAGAGTTAACTTCTTCAAAATCATACGGTTTATAGACGTCATTTAATTCCTCGAGGTAATCCGCTTCAATCTCTGATTCGGAATTGGCTATC
>JBBRXW010000426.1:0-1435 GCA_038238295.1 Flavobacteriales bacterium
CTGGTTCGGATTAACGCCCAGCCATTCTAAATACGGTACTACTTCATTCGAAATGTATTCTCCGCAAACCTTATGTTTAGGAAAATTATTCTTTTCGATAATCGTTACTCGATATCCAATTTTAGACAAATGAATAGCCGCTGTAAGCCCTGCCAGTCCCGCTCCGATTATTGTAATACTGTTACCTTGCATAGTGGGATAAAACTATTAAATTTGATAGAAGTACTCTTGTACCACCACACTAAAAAGTTGCATAGTTTACTGATTTCCTACTTATAAAGGTAGTAATTGCTATGGTTTAATTATAATTTGCCTAGTTGAATTTCTTCGACAATTTCGGGGTTCAAAAGCGTAGAAATATCACCAAAGTTCGAAAAATCTCCCTCGGCAATCTTGCGTAAAATTCGTCGCATGATTTTTCCGGAACGTGTTTTAGGTAGACCGGAAACAAATTGAATTTTATCCAACTTGGCGATTGGGCCGATTTGATCGGAAATTAACTGGTTGATTTCGGTAGAAAGATTTTTTTTGTCACGGCTTTCTCCAATTTCCTTCAATATAATAAAGCCGTATAAGGCATTTCCTTTGATATCATGTGGGAAACCAACAATAGCACTTTCAGCCACCGCGGGATGTTCGTTGATAGCGTCTTCAATCGGAGCTGTTCCCAAATTATGACCGGAAACAATAACGATATCATCGACCCTACCAGTAATTCTATAATAACCCACTTCATCGCGCAACGCGCCATCACCGGTGAAATATTTCCCTGGGAAAGTACTAAAATACGTGTCCTTATAGCGCTGATGATTGCCCCAAATAGTTCGGGCAATGGCAGGCCACGGGAATTTAATGCACAAACTGCCGGCTACCTGATTGCCCTCTATTTCATTTCGTTTTTCATCCATCAAAACAGGCTGAATTCCGGGTAATGGTAGCGAAGCATACGTCGGTTTTGTTGGCGTTACGAAAGCAATCGGAGAAATCATGATGCCGCCGGTCTCGGTCTGCCACCAGGTATCTACCAGAGGGCAACGTTTTCCGCCGACATGGTCGTTATACCAATGCCAAGCCTCTTCATTGATGGGCTCGCCCACTGAACCAATGACTTTTAATGACTTTAAAGGAAACCGCTGTACGAAATCTAGGCTTTCTTTCGCTAACGCGCGAATAGCCGTTGGTGCGGTATAAAATTGTGTGATTTTATGTTTTTCAATCACCTCCCAAAATCGACTGAAATCAGGATATGATGGTACTCCTTCAAAAATTACCGTTGTAGCACCATTCAAAAGAGGCCCGTAGAGAATATAGGAATGCCCGGTTATCCAACCAATATCGGCAGTGCACCAAAAAATATCGTTTTCTTCATAATGAAAAACATTTTTGAAAGTGTAGGCGGTATACACCATATATCCCGCAGTCGTATGCACCATTC
>JBBRXW010000427.1:0-1430 GCA_038238295.1 Flavobacteriales bacterium
GGCACCGTTTCAGAAATTTTCCAATCTTGACGCCCTAAAATCCAAACTTGAAACTACCGAAATCGTCTTTCCTTTTGTATGGAAATGCACCGAATTCGGATACGATGGTTATGGTGTGAAAGTCATTCGAAAAGCCGGCGATTTGGAGGCACTTCCTAATGTAGAATGCATCGCCGAAGCAATAATCCCATTCAAAAATGAACTCGCAGTGATTGTCGTTCGCAATGTTTCGGGTGAAATCAAAACGTATCCAGTCGTCGAAATGGAGTTTCACCCCGAAGCCAACCAGGTCGAATATGTTATTTGTCCGGCTCGAATCGAGGATGCTGTTGCTCAAAAGGCACAGGAAATGGCATTGCAAACCGCCGCAATTTTCGATCACGTCGGTTTGCTGGCAGTCGAAATGTTTCAAACACCAGACGATCAGATCTTAGTCAATGAAGTGGCGCCACGCCCACATAATTCCGGACACTATTCAATTGAAGCCAGCTACACGTCTCAATTCGAAAATCATCTCCGTGCCATTTTAGATTTACCTTTGGGAAATACCGATAGCATAGTTGCCGGAATTATGGTAAATTTGGTCGGCGAAGCAGGATATTCCGGAAATGTCAAATACGAAAACATCGAAAAAATCCTCGCAATTGATGGCGTTACACCACACCTTTACGGAAAAAAACAAACACGCCCGTTCCGAAAAATGGGACATGTGACAATAGTCAATGAAAATATAAACGAAGCGAGAAGAATTGCCGAAATAGTAAAAAATATGATAAAAGTAATTAGTGAAAATTGAACACGAATGGCACGAATGTATACGTATCATCAAATTCGCGTAATTCGCATTAAATAAAAATCCAAAATGAAAGTAGCCATCATCATGGGAAGCATCTCCGACATGCCCGTTATGCAAGAAGCGATCGACATTCTCAGAAGTTTCAACATCGAAACCGAAGTCGATATTGTCTCCGCACACCGCACGCCCGAAAAACTATTCGATTTCAGCAAAAGTGCCCATACCAAAGGCATTTCAGTGATTATCGCCGGAGCAGGTGGCGCGGCGCATTTACCCGGTATGGTCGCCTCGATGTCGCCATTGCCGGTCATTGGCGTTCCTGTCAAATCGAGCAATTCTATCGATGGTTGGGACAGCGTCCTGTCGATTCTGCAAATGCCTGGCGGCGTTCCGGTGGCAACTGTAGCGCTAAACGGTGCGAAAAATGCCGGGATTCTGGCAGCGCAAATCATCGGTTGCCACGACAAAACCGTGCAGGAAAAAATCATCCAGTACAAAGAAACCCTGAAAGACAACGTCAATCAAGCATCACAAAATCTTAATCCATAATTTCAGAAGCCAATCCCGCTATCCATTGCAATCTTTCGTGCCGAACGACGGCACAAAAGGATTTCCATTGCTATCGGGGCTAAAA
>JBBRXW010000428.1:0-1418 GCA_038238295.1 Flavobacteriales bacterium
GCCCCCAATCCACAACGCTAAATCAGGATTTACTGGATTTTTGACCAAAACAATCTTGTCGGTATTTTGCAATGCATCGGCGATTTCCTGAACTGCAAAAGGGTTTACGGTGGTTCTTGCACCAATCCACAACACATCGATGTCGTGTTCTAATGCCAATTTCACGTGCGCCGCATTGGCCACTTCGGTCGCCATTAATAAACCAGTTTCTGCCTTGGCTTTTTGCAACCATTTTAGTCCAATCACACCAACGCCTTCAAATCCACCAGGCCGCGTTCTCGGCTTCCAAATTCCGGCGCGGTAAATACTGACATCGGAATTTTTCAATTCATGCGCGATCTTCAAAACCTGTTCTTCAGTTTCGGCGCTACATGGACCGGCGATCACCAACGGATGCGTTAATTTAAAATCGTCTAACCAGGTTCTCATTGCTGCGTTATTTTCCATACTGCTATTTTTTTAAATTAATTCCGTTTAATATTTCGCTTATCTTATTAACACTTTGCATTTCCTGAAAAACTGCTTCAAAATCTTCGTTCTCCAAAAGTTCTTTAAATTTTGACAAATTTGAAATATATTCTTCCAAAGTCTTGACGACCTGATTTTTATTCTGTTTGAAAATCGGCGTCCACATTGCCGGAGAACTTTTCGCCAATCGCACGGTACTTTCAAATCCACTGCCGGCCATATCGAAAATATCGCGTTCGTGTTTTTCTTTTTCGATGACGGTTTTCCCTAACATAAAGGAACTGATGTGCGACAAATGCGAAACGTAAGCGATGTGTTTGTCGTGTGATTTTGGATTCATATACCGAATCCGCATGCCCAATCGCTGGAAGATGTCTAACATTTTTTCCTGCAGTTTGAAAGTAGTTTTCTCGACTTCACAAATGATATTGGTTTTACCAACGAACAATCCTTTTACCGCCGCTGATGGTCCAGAGAATTCCGTTCCTGCAATCGGATGTGTCGCCATAAAATTTCTTCGGTTCGGATGGTCCGCAATGGCTTCACAGATTGGAAGTTTGGTCGAACCAACATCAAAAACGATGGCATTTTCATTGATTTTATCCAAAATACCGGGCAAGATTTCGATGCTGATATCCACCGGAACGGCTAAAATGACAATATCCGCCTGATACAAAGTATCTACTGTCGAAGCTTCATCGATAACTCCAAGCTGAATGGCTTCGTCGAGGTGGTTGTCATTCGCATCGATGCCAAAAATTTTGGCTTCCGGATAATGCGCTTTGAGGTCTAATGCCATCGAACCTCCGATTAATCCTGTTCCTATAATATATACGTTCATTTTATTTATTGAATTTTAAAACCGCGTTAGTGCTTCCCGTATTTTTTCTTCGTTTACACACAACGAAAACCGGATATAGCCTTCGCCATTACTGCCAAATATAGTCCCC
>JBBRXW010000429.1:0-1398 GCA_038238295.1 Flavobacteriales bacterium
AGCCGCAGTTGAAGGCGCCCTCGCAATTTGAAATCAATAAGGAAGCATTGAAGCCAACGATTGAACATCCGTCAGAAATTCGTTTAGAACCGACTGTGAAATCAACACCGCTTGAAATTACTCCTCCACCAACGCCTGAAATCATTACTACTAACGACGATTCCTTCGTTATTGAAAAAGCGCCCGAAGAAGCTACTGTCGATGAAAATTTGGCTTCGAAATTGGTAGCAGATTTTGGACTGTTCGACCCAACTTTAGAACTGTCTAATTATAAATTTCCGACGTTAGAACTATTGAAAGAATATTCTGGTGGCGGCATTACAATCAACCAAGCGGAATTAGAAGAAAACAAAAACAATATCGTTGAAACGCTTCGCAATTACAAAATAGAAATCGCGCAGATTAAAGCGACTGTTGGTCCATCGGTAACCTTATATGAAATCGTTCCCGAAGCTGGAATCCGTATCTCCAAAATCAAAAGCCTTGAAGATGATATTGCGTTATCCCTTTCCGCATTAGGCATTCGTATCATTGCGCCGATTCCGGGAAAAGGTACTATTGGTATTGAGGTGCCGAACAAAAACCCAACGATGGTTTCGATGAAAAGCGTGATTGGTTCTGCGAAATTTCAAGAAGCTGAAATGGAGTTGCCGATTGCTTTGGGAAAGACAATTTCGAATGAAACCTTTGTAGTCGATTTGGCAAAAATGCCTCACTTATTGATGGCTGGAGCGACCGGACAAGGAAAATCAGTTGGTTTGAATGCCGTATTGACTTCGCTATTATATAAAAAACATCCAGCAGAAGTGAAGTTCGTTTTGGTCGATCCGAAAAAAGTAGAATTGACTTTATTCAATAAAATAGAAAGACATTATCTGGCAAAATTACCAGATTCGGGCGATGCCATTATTACAGATAATACTAAAGTCATCAACACGTTGAATTCGCTTTGCGTGGAAATGGACAACCGTTATTCGCTGCTTAAAGATGCCATGGTGCGGAATATCAAAGAATATAACGACAAATTCAAATCGAGAAAATTGAATCCAGAAAACGGACACCGATTCTTACCTTATATAGTTTTAGTAGTCGATGAATTTGCCGATTTGATTATGACTGCCGGAAAAGAAGTAGAAACTCCAATAGCGCGATTGGCACAGTTGGCGCGTGCTATCGGTATCCATTTGATCATTGCCACGCAGCGCCCTTCGGTGAATGTAATTACCGGAATCATCAAAGCGAATTTCCCAGCACGTATTGCTTTCAGAGTAACTTCCAAAATTGATTCGAGAACGATTCTCGACACACAAGGTGCGGACCAGTTGATTGGACGAGGTGATATGTTGTATACTAATGGGAATGATATCGTCCGTGTGCAATGCGCGTTTGTAGACACCC
>JBBRXW010000430.1:0-1397 GCA_038238295.1 Flavobacteriales bacterium
CACCTGGTTGTTATCCATTTTATAAAAACCAAACGGGCCTACAGCGATATCAGTTCCGGTGTGTCCATCATACGTAAGTGTACCGCAATTATAATCGCGAAAAGTCGTTGTGGCATTGTCGTGATCGACATGCGCGCTGATAAAAAAATAGCTGCAATCTAACAAAGTTGAAGAAGCTTTCAGCGGCCAATTCAATAGGGTCACTTGTGGTTGAGCAGTGCTTTTATTGGAAATCCGTTTCAAATTCTGACGGCAATTCTTTTCTATAATGGCATATTCTGATCTGGAAATACATGGATTTTGTGTCGAATTAGAAGCAACAATTTCTGTTACTTCCTGAGCAGTTGCTTTAAAATAAGGTATTAAAACCAACAACAGAACGAATAGTAATGATTTAGTTTTCATGACGTTATGTTTTTAATTCCACGTAAAAGTACGTTTTATTTGAATTCAATCCTTTTTTTTGTTGGGCGTTACCGCTGAAAAAGCGGTCGGGCTTTTCGCAGTGCACGGCACTTTGCTACAATCCCTAACGCAGCACTCCGGATATAATTAAACGTTTATTTCTTTTACCGTATTGACCAAAGTTCCGATACTTTCCACCGTCGCTTCAACAACATCGCCATTCCACAACCATTCCTGCGGATCGCGTCCGGCGCCAACTCCAGCAGGTGTTCCGGTCGCAATAATATCACCCGGTTCTAATGTAAAAACGGTACTCAAATCTTCGATCAATGCGTTGATGTTGAACAACATAAATTTGGTGTTGGCATTTTGCTTCTCGACACCATTGACTTTCAGCGACAGGTTCAGATTGTGAGGATCAGGGATTTCATCTTTCGTCACCAAAATCGGTCCCATCGGCGCAAACGTATCTTGGCCTTTAGAAACAATCCATTGCCCGGCACGGCGGCAATCCCGAGCAGAAATGTCATTGATTATGGTATAGCCAAAGACATAATCAAGGGCGTTCTTTTGATCGACATATTTTCCGGGTTTACCAATAACGACCGCCAACTCGACTTCCCAATCCAATTGCTGCGTCAGTTTTGGATTTAATAAAATGTCGGTATTCGTGCCCGTCACTGCCGTTGGTGGTTTGGAAAAGATGATGGGTTTTTGCGGCAATTCGTTCGAAGTATCTAATGTCCGTGCACTTTCAGCAACATGTTCCGTGAAGTTCAACCCAATGCCTATAATATTTTTCCGTGGTTTTGGAATTGGAGCCAGAATCGTAATTTCATGCATCGCAAAGGAGATTCCTTCCAAATCTGCCGGGTCGCATTTGTGCATCAGTGAATTGATTTCAGCAACAATGTGCTCGCCCATATCAATGAGTCCAAGCATTGTTGTTGGCAATGGAAATCGCATGACATCGCCGAAGTTCGCCATATCGA
>JBBRXW010000431.1:0-1395 GCA_038238295.1 Flavobacteriales bacterium
CTTTTGCAGTGTGTTTATTGATGGCTGAGGTTTGACGGCGTAGCGATTCCTGGACTTTTTCTTTGAATACTTCAGGGTTGTTTGCCATCATTTCGTTAGCATCTTCGAAAGATAGTCCCATTGGATAATAACCACCAGCCCACGGATTGTGCAATGACGTTTGGTCTGAACCCAAATCGATGTGCAGGTTTTCTTCATCAAAGCGTTCCCAAACAGCTACGACGTTACCGAGATAGCCAATCGAAACAGTTTCTTTGTTGCTTTTTGCAATGCGGACTCTTCTGACGAGTTCATCGATATTCTCAACAACCTCATTTATCCAGCCTTGACTGTGTCGAATGTGGGTGATTTTAGGATTGACTTCAGCGCAAACGGTAATACAGCCTGCAATGTTTCCTGCTTTGGGTTGCGCGCCGCTCATGCCTCCCAGTCCGGAAGTCACAAACAAGCCCCCTTCAGGATTGGTTTTTATTTTGCGGAATGCGTTCAGTACCGTGATAGTGGTGCCATGAACAATGCCTTGCGGACCAATATACATATAACTTCCAGCGGTCATTTGTCCGTATTGCGAAACACCAAGCGCATTGAATTTTTCCCAATCGTCAGGCTTCGAATAATTCGGAATGACCATCCCATTTGTCACGACTACTCTTGGAGCGTCTTTGTGCGACGGGTATAATCCCATTGGGTGGCCGGAATATATCGTTAATGTTTGCTCGTCGGTCATTTCCGATAAGTACTGCATCGTCAGTAAATACTGCGCCCAATTTTGAAATACCGCGCCATTGCCGCCATACGTAATCAACTCATGTGGATGCTGCGCAACGGCATCATCTAAGTTGTTTTGAATCATCAGCATAATAGATTTGGCTTGTTCCGATTTTCCGGGATATTCAGAAATCGGGCGGGCGTAAAGGGTATAATCGGGACGAAAACGATACATATAGATGCGGCCGTACCTTTCTAATTCACTTGAGAATTCCTTGATGAGTGTTGCGTGATGCTGCGGCTCGAAATACCGTAATGCATTGCGAAGCGCGAGTTTTTTTTCGTCGGCGGAAAGGATATCTTTTCGTTTCGGCGCGTGATTGATGGTGGTATCGTATGGTTTTGGTTTTGGAAGTAGTGCTGGAATTCCTTGTTCGATTTGTTCTTTGAAAGTCATTTTGAGTTGCTGAGTTACTGAGGTGCTAAGATACTGAGATTTTTGTATTTCCGAGATGCTGCGTTAGGGACAGAGGTGGTATCCTTTTTTGTTTTTATAAAATGTCCCTCGACTGCATTTGGGAAGTCAAAACAAAAAAGATAAAGCCGAAAGCCCGGCCCGCTTTTTCTGTGGGAAACGCCCAGATTATTTTTTTAAAGATCCTGTTTTTTTATCAAATCCGTAGGGAC
>JBBRXW010000432.1:0-1388 GCA_038238295.1 Flavobacteriales bacterium
ACATGACTAACATGTATAAAATATTCGGCGATTGGGACTTGGTTTTAGCGTCTTACAATTCAGGTCCAGGAAACGTTGCGAAAGCAATTCGTCGTTCAGGAGGTCAACAAAACTTCTGGAACATCCGAAAATATCTTCCACAGGAAACGCAAGGATATGTTCCGGCTTTTTTGGCGACTATGTATATTTATGAATACCACAAAGAACACGGAATCCGCCCTGATCGCGCACTCGTTAAGCAATTTGCTACCGATACGATTATGATCAAAAAGCAAATGAGCTTCAAACAAATTGCCGACTTGCTCGATATGCCAGTGGCACAATTGCAAATGCTGAACCCGCAATTTAAATTGAATGTGGTGCCTGCGTACTTTGATGTCAAACAATATTTGAGATTGCCTTCGGACAAGATTGCAGTTTTTACGTCAAATGAGGATAAAATCTATGCTTATGTGCAACACGAAATGGACCAACGTGAAAAACCGTTTTCCCGTATTCAACAAGCATGGGCTTCTCGCGATTCTTTAAGCGCTGGAGAAAGTCGTATGGTTTCTAGAACTAAATTCCATAAAGTCAGACGAGGTGATAATCTTAGTGAAATTGCCAACCGTTATGATGTGACGATGTCCGATATTAAAAAGTGGAACAAGTTGAAGAGCAATAAAGCGCCGTTGGGAAGAAATTTAAAAATCATCACTACCGAAAGAATTGCCGCAAGAGTGAAGAAAACGAAAGTGGATTCTACTGCTGTTGCTAGCAATGTTAGAGAAGTAACTTCGAATCCGATTGCTCAGAGTAGCGTAAGAGAACCAAAAATATACAAAGAGGAAAAAGTAGTTTCTTTTAAAGATGTTACCAAAATCCATAAAGTGAAAAAAGGCGATAATCTCGGTGAAATTTCAGATAAATATGGCGTTACAGTGGCGGAGATTAAAAAATGGAATAAGCTGAAAAGCAATAATGTTCCGTTAGGGAAAAGCCTTAAAATCATTACTAACGAAAGAGTGGTAACCACCATTAAGAAATTGGTAAAATCAGAGAGCATTGCCGCTAACGACAAACCAAAATCTGTTGAAGTTGATAAATCCGAAGATTATTATATCGTACAACAAGGCGACAACTTATCTACAATCGCTAGAAAATATAATGTTTCTGCAGACGATATCAGAAAATGGAATAACCTTCAGGACAACACCATTCAATTGGAAAGCAAATTAAAAATTGCCGACCTTACCATTGATAGAGAAGCTCTATCAAGCCATGCCGAGCACGGGATTGTCTGCAAATTAAAACCGCTCCAAACCAAAGGCATCGGAGCAAGCAATGAACCTTCACACCCCGCAGCGGCCCGACGGCAAAGGCGCCGGAGAGGGCGCCGGCAAGCGGCG
>JBBRXW010000433.1:0-1327 GCA_038238295.1 Flavobacteriales bacterium
ATCATCCCTTCGTAACTAATATAGCGGGTGATGGCAGCACCAATGATAATGAAAATGAAGGAAAGATGCAGCAGCAATGTCGCCCATTTTTCCTTTTTATGCAATTGATACCGTTTGATATTTCCCAGAAAATTGATCAGAAAAAATAAATGAATCGCTTCGAACCATACGGTATTATAAATTAATATCCGCGCCGTATCAGTATTATAGCTATTTTCGATGAAAGTGCCACACGCCATTGCTACCGCATACGATAGAAAAAGGAAAGCCATTAAACGGGTGGAGAATAAAAACGAACGTATTTTTTTTTCCATTAGAGTGGAATTAATATATTAAAAAAGTCCCGCAAAAGTAGGTAAAAATGTTCAGTATTAAATTGGTTTTACTACGGTTTTAAGGGATATTTAAGAATAAAAAAAATCAGTATAAATTTTAGTCCATTTGAAAACCTTGACACCATTTTATTTGCTGAAAAGTAAACTTTTTTCAATAATTTAGCCGCATGATTACAGTGAGTATTATTGGTTCTGGAAATGTCGCACAGCATCTGATTGCAGCTTTCAATAAAGCTCCCGAGATCAATCTTGTCGAAGTCTTTGCCAGAGATAAGAAAAGCCTAGCGCACTTGCCTGGTTTACATAAGATCGTTACTTTCATCGAGGATTTACAACCCGTTGATTTGTGCATCATGGCTGTTTCTGACGACGCCATCGCTTTGGTCTCGAATGCCCTTCCGTTTCAAAATGCTTTAGTGGCTCATACTTCCGGAAGCATTGCTATGAAAGAGTTGTCGGATAAAAACAAGAAAGCCGTTTTCTATCCGTTACAGACGTTTTCCAAAAATAAAGCAGTCGATTTTCATTCGATTCCAATTTGCATTGAAAGCGAAAACGATGGCGATTTGAAATTAATCGAAAAAGTAGCCAATGCCATTTCAGAGATAGTTTTGCCAATTGATTCGACACAACGAAAAGCGCTACACATTGCTGCCGTTTTTGTCAATAATTTTGTCAATCATTTGTATCAAATCGGTAATGAAATCTGCATTGCCAATGATTTACCTTTTGATATCCTCAAACCTTTGATTGTTGAAACCGCCGAAAAAATACAGTTGTTATCGCCAATTGAAGCGCAAACTGGTCCAGCAAAAAGAAAAGACCTGAACATCATACAATCGCATTTGGAAGCTTTGCAAAACGACAACCACAAAGCGATTTATAGACTATTGACCAAATCCATTCAATCCCATGAATAAGAATTATAAAGAAATCCTAAATTCGATTACCACATTTATTTTAGATGTCGATGGGGTGTTGACCGACAGTTC
>JBBRXW010000434.1:0-1307 GCA_038238295.1 Flavobacteriales bacterium
ATTGATTCCATTGTCGATTGCGAATATTGTGGTGACGGGAATTGTGTTGTTGCGACATGAGATTATAGCTTATTTAGGAATGTAATAAAATAGACGAAATGCCCTAGCCCTGATAGCAGCGGCATCCTTTTGCGAACGCAGTGGAGCAAAAGATAAAGCGGATAGCAGGATTGGCTTCGAAAAAATAAAAAAAATAAAATGACTTCAATAGAAACTATATCATTATCGGGCAGAAAAAAGCAGGTTTCCAACAAGGAAATGACTTTTTGGGAACGCTTGTATCTGGTGGCGATTATCAAAGGGCTGATCATTACGATCCGGCATTTGTTTATGCGCAAAGTGACGATTCAATATCCGGAACAGGTGCGTAGAATGAGTCCGGTGTATCGGGGACAGCACCTGCTGAAACGCGATGAACAGGGTCGCGAGAACTGTACCGCTTGTGGATTGTGTGCCTTGTCTTGCCCGGCAGAAGCGATTACGATGGTGGCTGCAGAACGCAAACCCGACGAGAAACATTTGTATCGTGAGGAGAAATATGCTTCGGTATATGAAATCAATATGCTGCGTTGCATTTTCTGTGGATTGTGCGAGGAAGCGTGCCCGAAAGACGCGGTGTACCTGACCGAATCGAAAGTGTTGGTACCATCGAGCTACGAACGCGAAGATTTTATTTTCGGGAAAGACAAATTGGTTATGCCTTTGGATATGGCGATGAAAAATGCTCAACTTAAAAACGCAAACTAATGTCAACAGTATTACTCTTATTTTGTGTATTATCAGCGGTAACTTTGGCGACGGCTTTCCTGACGATTTTCACTAAAAACCCGATTCACTCGGCGATTTATTTGGTGATTTGTTTCTTTTCGATTGCTGGGCATTATTTGTTGTTAAACTCACAATTCCTTGCTATTGTTCATGTCATCGTCTATTCGGGTGCGATTATGATTCTATTCCTGTTTACAATTATGTTGATGAATTTGAATAAGGAAGATGAAGTGCATAAGCCTCGTGTTACTCGTTGGACTGCCGTGATTTTATTCTGCCTGATGTGTCTGGTATTGATTAAGATTTTCATCAATTCGAAACCAATCGTTGGAGAATATGTTGCCACCGGTGAAGATTATCAATCGATTAAAGTACTCGGAAAAATATTGCTGAATGAATATACAGGATCGACATCATCGAGCCCAAGCCGCCGCTGCCTACGTGGGTGCCCTGCGCGGGATAATTTCCTGCGTTAGCCGGCTGCCCGCCGCCACCCAGCACACCGCTGAGCAACCCGCCGCCGAGCAACCCGCCCAACA
>JBBRXW010000435.1:0-1306 GCA_038238295.1 Flavobacteriales bacterium
ACAAACATTACTCCGGAACAATTAACTCAATTCCAACAAGCGCAGTCGGGAGTGACTTCTTCTTTATCAAGATTATTGGTCAGCGTAGAACGTTATCCTGAATTGAAAGCCAATGCCAATTTCTTGAAATTACAAGACGAATTGGCCAGTACGGAAAATCAGATTCTAACCGCAAGAACGCGTTTCAATGAATCCGTTGAAGCTTATAACGGATATGTTTTAGCCATGCCACAAAGTTTTGTTTTAGGCGGTTATAAAGAAAAACCATTCTTCAAATCAGTAGAAGGTGCTGACAAGCCTGTTGAAGTGAAGTTCTAAAAATTAATACGGATTACAGGGATTATCACAGGTATAATCCCTGTTGATTCGTGTCATCTGTTTTAAAACAAATTGCTATGTCGAAAGTCGAAAATTTTTTAACTCAGGCCGAAGAAGAAGCCGTTGTCGAAGCGATTCGTTTGGCGGAAATGGCCACTTCGGGCGAGATTCGGGTGCATATAGAAAAAACAACTTCCATCGCTGCGTATGATCGCGCTTTGGAAGTTTTTCATTTTTTAAAAATGAATGAAACGCAGCTCAAAAACGGTGTGTTGATTTATGTCGCGGTCAAAGACCAGTCTTTTGCAATTTGCGGTGATGAAGGCATCAATGATTTGGTTCCTACAGACTTTTGGGAGAGTACCAAAGAAGTGATGGCGTCGCATTTTAAAAATGGAAATTTCAAACAAGGTTTGATTGATGGCATTACTAAAGCCGGCATTCAACTCAAAACGTATTTCCCTTTTGAAGACGGCGACACCAATGAATTATCAAACGAAATTTCAAAAGGATAATGAAAATAACGACACCAAATTTCCTAAAACTATTCGTTTGCTTGCTCCTATCTACTGTGAGTTTTGCACAATTTACGATTCCTGAAAAACCGAAATTTCAAACCAGTGTTTATGATTATGCGAATGTGCTGAGCGCTACCGAAAAATCGCAACTGGAGGAAAAACTCGTTAAATATTCCGATTCTACTACCACGCAGATTGTAGTCATTACCATCGAAAGTCTCAAAAATGAAGACGTTTTGGTACTGGCAACGAATTGGGCGCAAACTTGGGGTTTAGGACAAGCGAAAGAAGATAATGGCGCGCTTATTTTAGTCGCAAGAGATGAACATAAAATAGCTATTGTGCCTGGATATGGACTTGAAGACCGACTGACAGCTGGAATTGGTGGTGAAATTATCCGGAATATTATTGTTCCAGAATTTAAAGCCGGAAGTTATTACAATGGCTTGGATAAAGGCACCAGCGCTATC
>JBBRXW010000436.1:0-1260 GCA_038238295.1 Flavobacteriales bacterium
AGGCAGGCTCAATCCCGACAGCATGCAAATCGATTTTACACAAAAAATTACCGATTCAAAAAAACTCGAAGGCATTACACTCTACAAAGATTCCGAAAATCAAATTGAATTTTTGTTATGCGAAGACAATGATACCGAAATACAGGAATCAAGCATTTATAAAATAACCTTACAAAAATAAACCGCAAATTCACAGCAATTATAACGCTGTGAATTTGCGGTAAAAAGCGCCGTCAACAGTAAACGATTATTTCTCGATTTCTTTCAAGCTATCCATTTTCTTATGTTCCAAAAATCCTTTGATATCTTCAAAATGTTCTTTGACGCGTTGGTTCCCGAATTCAAAAACTTTTTCCGCTAAGCCGTCTAGGAAATCACGGTCGTGCGAAACCAAGATCAGTGTTCCATCAAAATCGCGCAACGCATCTTTAATAATGTCTTTGGTTTTCATATCCAGGTGATTCGATGGCTCATCGAGAATCAATAAATTTACAGGCTCCAGCAATAATTTAATCATTGCCAAACGCGTCTTTTCACCACCGGAAAGCACTTTGACTTTCTTCGTCACATCATCGCCATGAAACATAAATGCGCCTAAAATATCTTTAATTTTCGTACGGACATCACCTACCGCAATATCATCAATCGTAGAAAAAATAGTTCCATTTTCGTCGAGTAACGAGGCTTGGTTTTGAGCGAAATAACCGATTTGAGCGTTGTGACCGATATCGACACTGCCACCATTAATTTCAATTTCTTTCATAATGGCTTTGATCATCGTCGATTTTCCTTTTCCATTTTTACCAACAAAAGCGACTTTCTGTCCACGCTCAATGACAATATTCGCATCTTTAAAAACCACATGATCCCCATACGCTTTCGTCAAATCTTTAACTACGACCGGATATTGTCCGGAACGAATTGCCGGCGGGAATTTCAACTTCAAAGCGGAAGTATCAATTTCATCTACCTCAACAGGAACGATCTTTTCGAGCATTTTCACACGCGATTGCACCGATAACGTTTTGGAAAAAGTGCCTTTAAAACGGTCGATAAATTCTTGGTTGTCCGCAATCATTTTTTGCTGCTCATCGTAGGCTTTTTGCTGGTGCACCCGACGGTCTTTTCGCAATTCTAAATAGTGGGAATACTTCGCTTTATAATCATAAATTCTTCCCATCGTCACTTCAATCGTACGATTCGTGATCGTATCGACGAAAGCTCTATCGTGGGAAATTACGACCACCGCTTTCGCTGAAT
>JBBRXW010000437.1:0-1252 GCA_038238295.1 Flavobacteriales bacterium
GTCCAGGCTTAGTGATGGTGGAAGGGGGAACATTCACCATGGGTAAAGTTCAAGATGACGTAATGCACGATTGGAATAACACTCCAAATCAACAACACGTTATGTCTTTCTATATGGACGAAACTGAGGTGACGAATCTGATGTATATGGAATACTTAGATTGGTTGAAACGAGTTTTTCCACCAGATCAAGAAAATTATAAAAACATCTATGAAGGGGCGTCGCCTGATACCTTAGTCTGGAGAAACAGATTAGGTTATAACGAAACGATGACCAATAACTACTTGAGACACCCAGCGTATGCTAATTATCCTGTTGTCGGAGTAAACTGGATTCAAGCTGTTGAGTTTAGCAAATGGAGAACGGATCGTGTGAATGAAAACACGTTGGAGCAAAAAGGCTATTTGAAAAAAGATGCTAAAGTCACTCAGGTGAGCGGTGAAAAAACATTCAGTACTGAAACATATTTGAATCAGCCTACAAAGACTTTTGCCGGAGACGACAAAATCGTTTTGAAAGGGCCAAGAAATTCAAAAGCGAAAAACATCAAAACTAAAGGTGATAAAGACAATCCTTCGGTTGATAAAGAACAAAAAAATGTATACGCGCAACGTTCTTCTGGATTAATTCTTCCGGAATACCGTCTGCCAACAGAAGCAGAATGGGAATATGCCGCTGCTGCTGATGTGGGTCAGAGAGAATACAATATCTACAAAGGTCAAAAGAAATATCCTTGGTCTGGTTCGTATACTCGTTCCGGAAAAAGAAAAGTACGAGGAGATCAATTGGCAAATTTCAAACAAGGAAAAGGAGATTACGGTGGTATTGCAGGATGGTCGGATGATGGTGCGGATATTACCAATATCGTAAAATCGTATCCACCAAATGATTTCGGATTGTATGATATGGCTGGAAACGTAGCCGAATGGGTTGCGGATGTGTACCGTCCAATTATCGACGATGAAGCAAGTGATTTTAACTATTTCAGAGGAAACGTTTTTTCTAAAAATAAAATTGGGGAAGACGGAAAAGCGGAATTAGTCACTGCTGAAACCCAAACATTCGATACCTTATCTAATGGTAGAATTATGGCGCGTAACTTCCCGGGTCAATTGGCTCAAGTTCCTGTTGATGATAAAGAAACCTATTTAAGACAAAACTTTGATAAAAGCGACGAGAAGAATTATAGAGATGGTGACAAACAGTCTACTCGTTATTTCGATTTCGGTTCTTCGGAAGAAGAAGATGCTAA
>JBBRXW010000438.1:0-1209 GCA_038238295.1 Flavobacteriales bacterium
GACGCTACCGTCTTTTTTGAATGCCGCTCGTAATTTTGATAATCCTTCTAATGAAGTATTTGGCTTGATGAATTCATCTTTCGAGAATACCATCGCGTCGCCTTTGCGCTGCGGAATTTCAACTGCCACGATTTCTTTGGCAAGTCGTCCGGATTGCTGTGCTTTGGCTGCTTTCATTTGACTATTCAAAGCAAAAGCGTCCTGGTCTTCTCTCGAAATATTATATTTTGCTACTAAGTTCTCAGCCGTTTCTCCCATCGCATCGGTGCCATACATCTCGTGCATTTTAGGATTGATGAACCGCCAGCCGAAACTAGAATCATACATTTTGGAATCGGTTCCATACGCCGAACCCGCTTTGGAGATTACCAAAGGACCACGGGTCATATTCTCAATTCCACCGGCAATAAAGATATCGCCATCCCCCGCTTTTATTGCGCGATTGGCATGAATCACTGCCGACAACCCCGAGCTGCACAAGCGATTGACAGTTTCTCCCGGAACCGTTTGCGGTAAACCTGCCAATAGCAATGACATTCGTGCTACATTGCGATTGTCTTCCCCGGCTTGATTGGCACAACCCATAATCACATCGTCATAGGCACTTTTGGGAATATTGGGATTATTTTCGACGATAGTTTTAATCACCAAAGCGCCCAAATCGTCCGGGCGAACGGCGGCTAAAGTACCTTGATAACTTCCGATTGGAGTACGGACTCCGTCTATGATGTATGCTTCCATTTGGAATTTATATTTAATTTATTCTTCCCATTCTTTGCTTGTTCTGTAGGCTACTCCTTTGAATAAGGAAACGAGTGTGTTCTCTTTTTTTATTTCAATAATGTAAAAACCGACTTTGTTTTTGATGCTTTCCAAACTGGCAGAAGCAATAATATAATCGCCTTCTTCGAGTGCTTCGATGTGGTTGATTGACGTATCGATAGAAACGGCGTATCTTCCGTTCGTATTGACCGAAAATCCGAAAGCGGTATCGGCTAACGAATAGGTAATTCCACCATGTGCTTTTCCCATACTGTTGAGCATTTCTTTTCGGACAGTCATGCCGACTTTGCAATTCCCGATTTCGCATTCGAGGATTTCAATCCCAAGCCATTGGCTGAATGGATCAAGCGACAACATTTTATATGGAATTCTGGTGCCTTCCATATTAAAAGAAATTTTGGTTTTGGCGGTTCATTTTCCGTAACA
>JBBRXW010000439.1:0-1202 GCA_038238295.1 Flavobacteriales bacterium
AGAAGCCAACAAGATGAAAGAATTAGACAAAGTCAACCCAAGGATTTTGCGTTATTTAGGATATTCCGCTTATGAAAACGGGAACACTGATGTTGCTATCAAATCAATTCAGGATTTCATTTCCAACCCAACCAATAAAGTCATCGCTAGAGATTATATGTATTTGGGCTTAGCGAAATTAAGAAAATCCAACAATACTGAAACGAAAATGGTCGATGCCGCACTCTTCAATGAAGGAGTCAACGATATCAAAAAATCAGTGGAAATGGAAATCACGATGACCAACGATTTGAGCGAAGTAGGAAAAAAATTCTACGAGCAGAAATTGTTCAAAGAAGCCGCAGCAATCTACGAAATTGCAACATCAAATGTAACATCTAAAAATTACCTGCTCGACAATTTCTATCTCGGAAATTCATTATACTATAATAACACTAGAAAAGATGTTGTGAAACCGGATCAGATGGAACTTCAAAAAGCCGATGCCGCTTTTGGCAAAGTTATCGAAGCATCACCAACGACACAAGATGCCTATATCTTCCGCGCCAGAGCCAACAGATTGCTCGAAAACGAAGAGATGATCATCAAATACTATGAAGATTATATGCGTGTGGTGACTGAAAAAGGCGAAGAAGAAGTAACCAAAAACAAAGCGAAGTTTATCGAGAGTTACAACAACATCGCTGCTAGTTATGCCAATTCAGATAAAGCGAAGGCAAAAGAATATTTTAATAAAACGTTAGCCCTCGATCCAACCAATCAATACGCCATCGATTCCTTAAAAACACTCAAATAGAAATTCTATTTCTGCTGTAAAACCGATAGTTCAACGCTATCGGTTTTTTTATTTAGAGCTATTCCCGCTATACATTCCAATCTTTCCCGGGCAAACGCCGCCGCGAAAGGATTTCCATTGCTATCGGGGCTAAAAGTGCTGTTGTTTCCTTTGTTTTTTCTTTTGTTTCTCATTGCAAGTTTCTCCCTGATGACTTATGCCTTCTTTGTTTTCTCTTTCAACCTCTAATTTTCCTATCTTTGCACTTTATTACAGAAAAATGTTAACAAAAGAAATACAAACCGCCGTCGAAAAAGGAATCATGCTCCCGTTGATGGAAGAGTTTTATACGATTCAAGGGGAAGGATTTCATACCGGAACTGCCGCTTATTTTATACGGATTGGTGGCTGTGATGTCGGCTGTCAT
>JBBRXW010000440.1:0-1198 GCA_038238295.1 Flavobacteriales bacterium
CGATCTGCATATTTTCGAACAAATCCAATTGAATTTTTAAAGTAGTCGCTACTACTTTAAAGCTAATATCATTGTAACCCTTAATTGATTTTTCTTCTGGTTTGATAGTGATGTTCAAATCATAATGAAGCACATCAAAACAGGTTCTTTCGAACGGAAGTCCACCACGTAAGGAATCCCGGTGTGTGAATGTTTTTTGGGCATAATTATTTGCAAATCCGAAAATGAAAAGCAATACGAACGAGATGTTTTTTTTCATGGAAATGATATTGAAAATCCTTTATTACACCTGAATTACCCCTAAATTGAATTTCTTTTCAATAGGCGAGTGGTTGGCCGCTTCGATTCCCATCGAAATCCAAGTTCTGGTATCCAAAGGGTCGATGATGGCGTCTGTCCATAATCGGGAAGCGGCGTAATACGGAGAAACCTGCGCGTCATAGCGTGCTTTGATTTTATCGAATAATTCTTTTTCTTTTTGTTCATCGACAATCTCACCTTTAGATTTCAATGAAGATGCTTCAATCTGCATCAATACTTTCGCTGCTTGCGTTCCTCCCATAACTGCCAACTCAGCACTTGGCCAGGCGAAGATTAATCTTGGGTCGTAGGCTTTTCCACACATGGCGTAATTTCCTGCACCGTAGGAATTCCCAACAATCACGGTGAATTTAGGCACAACAGAATTCGAAACAGCATTCACCATTTTCGCTCCGTCCTTAATAATACCACCATGCTCACTTTTGGAACCTACCATAAATCCGGTGACATCCTGAACGAAAACTAATGGAATTTTCTTCTGGTTGCAATTGGCAATAAAGCGTGTGGCTTTGTCCGCAGAATCAGAATAGATAACACCGCCGAACTGCATTTCTCCACTTTTCGATTTAACGACTTTGCGTTGATTGGCGACGATGCCGACCGCCCAGCCATCGATTCTGGCATAACATGTAATTAAAGTTTGTCCATATCCGGGTTTGTATTCA
Source organism: Flavobacteriales bacterium (assembly GCA_038238295.1). Lineage (GTDB taxonomy): Bacteria > Bacteroidota > Bacteroidia > Flavobacteriales > Flavobacteriaceae > Flavobacterium. Next base: position 987 of record JBBRXW010000440.1, read on the forward strand.
TCCATTTCGGAATTGTCGACCAATCGTTTGATGATTTCCATCATATCGTATTGCTCGTTTCTGGCTTTTGGAATGATTCCATAGATTTCTTTTTCGTCAGCTACTGGTTTCGCAGGCTTCTCTCTATTAAATCCTGCTTTATCATAGTCGCCGATTTTACCAACAATACTTCGAATACGATCCAAAGCATCTTTATCATCTTTCGCTTTATA
>JBBRXW010000441.1:0-1155 GCA_038238295.1 Flavobacteriales bacterium
TACGGGAATGGATGAGCACAAACTCAATGCAATCGACTTCTTCCGCGCCACAAAATGGATCCGTGAAAACTTACCGTACGCTAATATTTCTGGAGGTGTCAGCAATGTTTCATTTTCATTCAGAGGGAATGACAAAGTCCGTGAAGCCATGCATTCGGCATTTTTATACCATGCGATCCAAAACGGAATGACGATGGGAATTGTCAATCCTGAAATGCTGGAAATCTATGACGAAATCGATAAAAACCTGCTCGAACACGTAGAAGACGTTTTATTGAATAGGAGAGAAGACGCGACAGAAAGATTGCTCGATTTAGCCGAGAGTTTCAAAGGGGATTATAAAGTCAATGAAAAAGCAATTCAGGAATGGCGCAACGATCCAGTACAAGATCGGCTGACACATTCCCTAGTAAAAGGCATCGACGAGTTCATAGAAATCGATGTCGAGGAAGCGCGTCTGGCTTCCAATAAAGCGATTGAAGTCATTGAAATCAATTTGATGGCAGGAATGAATGTCGTCGGCGATTTATTCGGCAGCGGAAAAATGTTCCTGCCGCAAGTGGTCAAATCGGCACGTGTGATGAAAAAAGCGGTCGCGTATTTATTGCCCTTCATCGAAGCGCAAAAGGAGGGAAAATCATCCTCTGCCGGAAAAGTTTTAATGGCTACTGTCAAAGGCGATGTGCACGATATCGGAAAAAATATTGTGGCCGTAGTTTTGGGCTGCAACAATTTCGAAATTATCGATTTGGGCGTGATGGTGCCGCCAGAAAAAATCATCGAAATGGCTATTCGTGAAAACGTCGATATCATCGGTTTGAGTGGATTGATTACACCTTCGTTAGATGAAATGGTCTATCTCGCCAAAGAATTGAATCAAAAAAAGATACAAATTCCGATCATGATTGGTGGCGCGACAACTTCTCGGGCACACACTGCCGTGAAGATTGCACCGGAATATGATGCGACAGTCGTGCATGTCAATGATGCGTCGAGAGCAGTAACGGTAGCGACCAATTTATTGCAAAAAGAAACTAAAGGAAGCTATGCCAAAACCGTTCGTGAAGAATACAACAAATTGCGTGAAGGGTATTTAAACAGAAGCCGCGACAAGAATTACTTATCGATAGAAGAAGCGCGCAAAAATAAACTGCA
>JBBRXW010000442.1:0-1094 GCA_038238295.1 Flavobacteriales bacterium
GAAAAGAACAATCTTGTCGCCTTTCGCCATATTCAAATCCACTTTCGTGAATAAGCTTTCGCCTTCAATCGAAGCGCTTAAGTTTTGCACATTCAATATTTGGTCACCGGCTTCCCGTTCCTGATCGAAAATAATTGCCGGATACCGGCGGCTCGAAGGTTTGATTTCAGAAATATTCAACTTGCTGATCATCTTTTTTCGCGAAGTAGCCTGTTTCGATTTCGCAACATTCGCGCTAAATCGACGGATAAATTCTTCGAGTTCCTGCTTCTTTTCTTCTGCCTTTTTATTTTGTTGCGCGCGCTGTTTTGCTGCTAATTGAGACGACTCGTACCAAAATGTATAGTTCCCGGAATAGTGGTTGATTTTTCCAAAATCGATATCGGAAATATGCGTACACACCGCATCCAGAAAGTGACGGTCGTGCGATACGACGATTACCGTGTTTTCATAGTTGGCTAAGAAATTTTCCAGCCAAGCGATAGTTTCGAAATCCAAGTCATTGGTAGGCTCATCCATAATCAACACATCAGGATTTCCAAAAAGTGCCTGTGCCAAAAGGACACGGACTTTTAGTTTTCCATCCAAATCGCCCATCAATGTATAGTGACTGTCTTCCGTAATTCCCAAATTGGATAATAAGGCAGCCGCTTCTGAATCAGCATTCCAGCCATTCATTTCTTCAAACTGCACCTGCAATTCTCCAATACGGTCGGCATTGCTGTCGTTATAATCGAGATACAATTCATCCATTTCTTTTTTTACGGCGAAAAGGACTTTGTTTCCCATTAATACTGTTTCCAAAACCGTATGCTCGTCGAACATGTTGTGATTCTGGTTCAAGACCGACATCCTTTTTCCCGGTTCTAGATGAATGTGCCCCGAAGTCGGATCGATATCGCCGGCAATAATTTTTAAAAACGTGGATTTTCCCGCACCGTTGGCTCCGATTACTCCATAGATATTGCCATGAGTGAAGACTGTATTGACCTCATCAAAAAGAATTCTTTTACCAAACTGAACGGATAAATTATTAACTGCTAACATGAAAAACTGATTTATAAAATTTTCTGCAAAAGTATAAAAATAAGGTC
>JBBRXW010000443.1:0-1091 GCA_038238295.1 Flavobacteriales bacterium
ACGATTGGAAGCTATAATGTTGCGGTTGGAATGCACGGCCTCTACGCCAATTTATCGGGTATCAATAATGTAGCCGTTGGAAGTTATACGTTGGCCAATAGTAGTGTTTTAGCCAATAACAATACCGGAATCGGTGGCGGGGCTTTAGTTGATGCGTCAGGATCGGACAATACGAGTTTAGGATATCATTCGGGTTTTAATATTACGACAGGCTCAAATAACTTAACATTAGGGACAAATACTTTGGTTCCTATAGCAACAGCCAGCGACCAAATGTCTGTTGCCAATGAAATTTATGGCACGACGCTTTCTTCAACGGCTTTGGGAAAAATTGGGATTGGAGAACCCAGCCCAAAAGCGAAACTGCAAATCTCAGCGTCGAATCAAGCTGCTCCGGCTAATACCGATGGGATTATCATTCCAAAAATAGATGCATTTCCGGCAACAAATCCAACAGCATCACAAATCGGAATGATGGTGTATCTGACGACTACTGCCGGAACCCGACCACCCGGATTTTATTATTGGGATAATAGTGGAGTGGGTTGGATCGGTGTTGGAAGTAAAAACAATTGGAGTTTAACAGGCAATTCAGGGACCAATCCGGCAAACAACTTCATCGGAACGATAGATGACAATGATGTTGTTTTTAAAAGGTTTAGCACCAGAGCAGGTTTAATCCAATCGACCAATATAGCCTTTGGAATTTATGCTTTAAATCCTTTAAATACAGGAGCCAACAATATCGGGATAGGTTCTTTTAGTTTGTATAAAAATACCGTAGGAAATAATAATACGGTGACAGGCAATTATGCGATGTATTCAAATCTAGACGGAAACTACAACACTGCTAATGGAGAATCGGCACTATATGCAAATACTAGCGGATCTTCTAACGTCGCAACCGGCTTTGCATCGTTAGTTCTAAATACTATTGGAAATTACAATACCGGAAATGGCGACCATGCTTTAGTAAAAAATGATTCCGGAAGTTCGAATACTGCCAATGGTTCCTATGCTTTACAAGCTAATATATCGGGTTCTAATAATACCGCGGTAGGATTTTCTGCTTTGAACAGTCTTAACGGGTC
>JBBRXW010000444.1:0-1001 GCA_038238295.1 Flavobacteriales bacterium
ATTTTATTCAAAAGCAGGTCGCTGGAAATCCTGATTTTATTGAAGAAAATCTGAATGATATCTGTGCGTCGATCCAACATACCATCATAGAAATTTTGATGGATAAATTGAAATTGGCCGTTCAGGAAACGGGCATCCAACAAATTGCTATAGGCGGTGGCGTTTCCGCAAATTCAGGGATTCGCAGTACTTTGAAGGCAGCGGAAGGAAAATACGGATGGAAAACGTACATTCCAAAATTCGAATATACCACCGATAATGCCGCGATGATTGGCATTGTTGGCTATCAAAAATATCTAATAGAAAACTTCGAGACTTCGCATGTCGTTTCGAAAGCAAGAATCTCTTTTTAATTATGCAATTATTTTACAACCCTGACATCACTGAAACTACCAAAGAATTTACTTTTGATCGGGAAGAAAGCAAACATATAGTTAAAGTACTTCGAAAAAAAGACAAAGACATATTGCTTGTTACTAACGGTTTAGGTTTTTTATTTAAAACTGAAATCACTTTGGCCATCGATACCAAATGCACCGTTTCGATATTGGAATCTGAAAAAATTGCAGACCGGAAATCCCAGCTGCATCTTGCTGTTGCTCCTACTAAAATGAATGACCGCTTCGAATGGTTTTTAGAAAAAGCCACAGAAATTGGAGTTTCGGAAATCACGCCGATTATTTGCGACCGCTCGGAACGCAAGCTGGTCAAAATCGATCGCTTCGATAAGATTGTGCTGTCGGCGATGAAACAATCCGGACAATATTACCTTCCAAAACTGAATGAGCCTGTTGCTTTCAAGGATTTTATCAAAAGTAAAAAGCAAGGTTTGCACTATATCGCACATTGTGAAGAAACCAACAGACAATCGTTGAAAGAAGTATTGCAACCGAATCAGGATGTGATTATTATGATTGGACCTGAAGGTGATTTTTCTGAAAAAGAAATTCAGTTGGCCTTGGAAAATAGCTACATTCCAGTATCTTTGGGCACCACGAGAC